>JBBFMI010000095.1:0-7359 GCA_037478635.1 Candidatus Geothermincolales bacterium
CTGTCGGGTCAAGCGCTCAACGGGCGGCGAGGTCGATTGGGGCCTCGTCCATGGCGCGGGCTCGGTCTTTCCCGCGAGGTCGCCGGCCATGCGCGCGTGGGGTGAAGGTAAGAGGGGATTTTGACCGCGATGTCGTTGCATATCCGGTCGGGACGGGTTTCTACTTCGGTCACCCGTCCCCGTCGAGCTCCCGCCGGCTCCTTCTCAGCCGACCCCTCCTCCTGAGGGCCTCCTGGTATCTGGGAGATATCTCCAGAGCCTTGGCGTAATCCCTCCTGGCCGATTCGAAGTCCCCCATCTCCCAGTAGAGGTCGCCCCGGAGCACGTAGGTTATAGCCGCTCCCGGCTCCAGGCTCACCGCCCGACTCAGGTCCTCCATGGCCCTCGACAGGTCTCCTTTCCTCCAGAACAGGCGTCCCCGCCTCAGGTAGGCGAGGTACAGGTTGGGATCGTACTGGAGGACCCGGGTGTACTCCTCGATGGCCGCCTCGATCTTTCCCTCGGCGGCGTGGATGGAGGCCATGCTCATGCTGGTGATGGCGAGCCTCAGGTTCAATATCTCCAGGTCCAGCAGATCGAATTCCTCTTCCTCGTTCACGCCCGCCCCTTTCGACATCTCCGCTATCCCGATGGGTTTACCGGCGCCTCCGCGCCGCGCACCGGCACAAGACTGCCTGTCGTGCCCTTCGTTCACCTCGTATTAGTATATTTTCCACTTCCCACCCCAGGAAGGACGATTTTCCCCTCATCTGGGCTGGAAAATCACGGTGTCCTCGCCGGCTATCGACTCCCGGTTGTCAACCTGGCGTCTGAAGGCGCGAGGGTGGGCCAGGTGGAGAGCATCCCGGGCCTTTTGCAGGCCCACGCCAGGGAGCTCAAGGCCCATGGGTGGGCTCGGTGGCCCTTGGGGGCTCAGGTCAGCCCCGGCCACCAGCGTTGCGCATTTAACAAGACCCATGGGTGGGCTCGGTGGCCCTTCGTGGCGGGAAAAATGTATAATTTCCATGTCCTGAGGGGCTTCGGATGGCTTTCGGCAGAGATTTCATTCGAGAAAAGGGAGGGAGGTCGTTGCCATGGCTGGTGACGTGCGTCTGGAGAGGAACCTGCTCCGGCGGATGAACATCGGGGACATCCCCAAGCGGACCGCCGCCCGCGTCCCCGACAGGGAAGCCCTGGTGTTCCGGGACGAGAGGATCACCTTCGAGCAGTTGAACCGCAATTGCTGCCGCATGGCGAACCTGTTCTTGAAGCTGGGGGCGCAGAGGGGAGACCGCATCGCCTTCATAACCCACAACTGTCCCCAGTACATCTACTCCTGGCTGGGGATGTGCAAGATCGGATGCGTGGTCAACCCCCTCAACTTCATGCTGAAGGCCCCGGAGATCGAGTTCATCATCAACCATTCCGAACCCCGCTTCTTCTTCGTCGAGGATATCCTGGTCCCGCAGGTGATGGAGGCTGCTCCCCGCCTGAAGAGCGTGGAGAAGTTCGGGATGCTCCGGATCACCGCCCCCGACACGCCGCTCCCGGAAGGGTGGCTGGACCTGGACCGCCTCTTCGAGGAGACCACGGACGACTCCGAGCCCGAGGTGGAGACTGACGACGAGGACATGGCCACCCTCATGTACACCAGCGGGACCGAAAGCCGCCCCAAGGGGGTGATGAACACCCACAAGAACTTCTTCCACACCCTGATGAGCGGCATCGTCGACCTCAACATCCGCCCCGATGACGTGGCGCTCCTTTCCATCCCCCTCTATCACGTGGCGGGCAAGTACCTGCTGCTCGAGGGCATAAACGTGGGCTGCAAGGTCGTCCTCGAGTACGCCCCGAACCCGGTGGAGATCCTGGAGCTCACCCAGAAGGAGAAGGTCACATACTGGGTCTATCCCCCCACCCTCTACCAGGTACTCCCATCCATCCCCAACTTCAAGGATTACGACCTCTCGTCGCTCCGCAAGTTCATATCCTTCGGCGCGGTGATGCCCGTGGCCCTGCTCCGGCAGTGGAAGGAGATGTTCCCCGGGGCTGAGTGGCGCAATTACTACGGTCAGACCGAGTCGACTCCCCTGGGGTCCACCCTCCAGCCGGAGGATTTCGAGACCAAGATCGCCAGCATCGGAAGGCCCCACACCGGGGTGGAGATCAAGATCTTCGACGACGACGACCACGAGGTCCCGGTGGGGGAGGTGGGAGAGATAGTCATGCGCAGCCCATCGGTGATGCTCGGCTACTACAAGGACGAGGAGAAGACCGCCGAGACCCTGAGGAACGGTTGGCTCCATACCGGCGACCTAGGTCGTTTCGACGAGGACGGCTTCCTCTACTTCATCGACCGGAAGAAGGACATGATCAAGACCGGGGGCGAGAACGTATCCTCCAAGGAGGTCGAGGAGGTCATATTCAAGCACGAGAAGGTGATGCAGGCGGCGGTCATCGGCCTCCCCGACCCGTACTGGGGCGAGATGGTGACTGCGGTGGTGGTCCCCTATACGGGCACGGAGGTCACCGAGGAGGAGCTGATCGAATATTGCAAGGAGAACCTCGCGGGCTACAAGGTGCCCAAGAAGGTCATCGTCATCTCCATGGAGGAGATGCCCGTCAACCCCAGCGGCAAGATACTTAAGCGGGAGCTCAGGGCCAGGTTCGCCCGGGAGCTGGGCCTGGAGTGAGCACGGCCGAAAAGCCCGACTTTCGCCGTGGATGGGGCGGCTCCCGGCGTTCCGCTTCCTCGTCGTTATGCTATAATTATTAGCCGTGGAGGGCGGGTCTAGCTCAGTTGGTAGAGCGCGAGCTTCCCAAGCTCGAGGCCGCGGGTTCGATCCCCGTGACCCGCTCCAGTGAGGAACCGGGGTGGTGACCCCGGTTTTGTTTTGGCCATCGTAAGGTAGCTACCATCCCCCTTTCTTCCCGGTGCTCGACACCCTGGTCTTCTTGGTGCTCGCCTCAACTGGCTTTCCCGGTTTTAGCCCCTGGTCGACCTCGGGTTTAAGATCCCTCCCCACGCCTGGATGTCCGGGAAGACTCCCCCACCTCGTCCCATCTCATCGAGGGATGATCCGCCATCCGAAAGCCTCGAGTAGGGCTGGCACCTCCTACGAGGGCCCGTTGCTACCGTTGCGGCCACAAGTTTCGTGAAGTTAGCGTTCGACCTCCCCCACGGGCCCGTTGGATACCTCCTCGGGAGCCCGATGCCTTCCCCTGGATGCTTGTGCGGGCTAAAGGAAAACCATCCTTTTCTCCGAAGGATTAAGCAGGTATCCGATGGTAGCGCGGCGGGCCAAGGCCGGTCTAAGCACTCCGCGAGGACGATCGTCATCGAAGTGTGTCGGAAAATGGAGGGCCGGAAAGCCGTGAGGGTGGGAGCGTGGCGTATCCCGTCATCCAGGTCGAGGATGAAACGAGGCATCCAGGGAAAGGCAGCTAAAACATGCGGCTGAGTCCCGCTTCCAAGAGGCGATACCGCAGGGAATTCCTGGTCCTTTTGGCCAAGGTCCTGGCCATAGCCCTACCGGTCGGGATGGGCGGCATCGCGCTCATCGTCGCCCTGGCCAGGGGCCTGGAGGAGGGATTCTGGGCGATAACGCTGCTCCTGGCCGCCCTTTTGGTGATGGTGGCGGCTTCCCTGGCGGTGTTCTACGCCTCCGAGACCTACATCAAGCCCCTGGTGGTGATCGAGGGGTACTGCCGCCGGTTGCGGGAATACGACTTCTCCTCCCTGGGAGACGTGGAGGGAGCCGGCGTGATGGTGGAGGTGGCCGCGACCCTAAACGAGCTGAGCATCACCCTCCACCTCCTGCTGGACCAGCTGGCCGAGGCATCTGGCACCCTGCATCGATCGACCGAGACCGTCCTCCAGGTGACCGAGTCCAGCAACAAGAACATCCAGGAGATCTCCCGCGAGGTTGTCGGTCTCGCCGGTGACGCCGAAAAGCAGATGCAGGGGGTGTCCCGGGTGGAGGGCTCGACCGGCGCCATCCTGGGGCAGCTGGAGAGGGTGGAACAAGCCGCCGAGGAGGCCCTTTCCTATGCCCGAAGGGTAAGGGAGACCGTGGGGAGGGGTTCCCGCGCGGCGCAGGCCATCCGCGAGCGGGTGGAGGAGATCCATTCCGCGGTGGAATCGATGGAGGCCACGATGGAGAGCCTAAGCGAGATCTCGGGCCGCATCGGGACCATCATCGAGGTCATATCGCGCATCGCCGACGAGACGCGGCTCCTTTCGTTCAACGCGGCCATCGAGGCGGCCCGCGCCGGGGAGGCGGGAAGGGGATTCTCGGTGGTGGCAGGGGAGGTCAGGCGCCTGGCCGAGGATACCGCCCGGGCCACCCAGCAGGTGGAGGACCTCGTCAATCAGGTGAAGGACCTTGCTCTGCGGGCAAGGGAGGCTTCCGCCGAGGTGGGCAGGAAGGTCGACGAGGGATCGGCGGAGGCGGAGATGACCGAGGGCCTCTGGATACAGATAGACGACATGGCGGAGGGCATAGAGGACCATGCCCGGGCCGTCCTATCCCTTTCGGCCGAGGCCGAGCCCATGGGCGAGGAGATGAGGGAGGCCGTCCGCTCCATCGCCGAGGTGTCCGAGAACGTGGCCACCAGGATGCAAGAGGTCTCCGCCTCCCTGGAGGAGCAGACCGCCGCTATCGAGGAGATAACCTCCATGATGCATCACCTGGACAAGCTCGCCGAGGACCTCTCCGGCGCCATCTCACGTTACTTGCGTTGATCATGCCGGCAATAGCCATTGGGTGTTATCGATGTTATCTAAAAGGAAATCCCATGTTCATGGCGCATCGCCGGCGTTCCCGTCTACCTGCCCCCACCTTCTTTTCGGTCGTTGCTCGATGGAATCGAGAAGATCCTCCGTGCCAGGGCTGAGGCGATGCGTTTCAACGGAAGATCGGAGAAGATAAGGTCCCCTCCCCGGAGCGGAATAACGATCTTCGCGTGCGGAAACTGAAGGACCTGCCGGTGAACGATGCCCACTGTTGTATCCCTTGTTCTCCCGTTTTCATCCTTATCGGGCTTATCGGGCCTTTACGGCTTGGTGTCGAGGAATTTATCGCCCTCTCCCTCCTGTTTTGAAAATTGTTGCGTTAATGTCACGTACGAAGGCTCCTTCTTTTCAGCGCGGATTTTGCTTTGCATGGGAAAGTTGTCACAAAATCGTAACATCTTTTGCCCCTTTTTCCCTTGTGAACGGTAAAGTCGAGATTATATGCTTTCGATAGAGATAATAGATGAGCGTGACCAGTGGCCAGCGGGATCCTGGGTTTGAAAGTCTAAAAGAGGGCTTGGGGTAGAAAGATGAGTCGGCATCCTCGTCGTAGATTATTTAATTTATCGTTATCCCACCACAGCGACGGCTTCACCGTGGTGGAGCTGGCCACCGTCATCCTGATCGCCGGGGTGCTGCTGGGAGTGGCCACCCTGAGCTTCTCCCAGGCCAGCAAGGGGGCGCGCTTATCAGGGGCTACCAGGCAGGTGGAGGAGGCCATAAACAGGGCCAAGACCTCCGCCAGGCAGGAGAACGTGAGGACCAGGATAGTCATCTACTCTTCTGCCGATCCCCACCCCAACACCTACGAGTTCTTCACCAATATCCTCACTAAGGACTCAAACGGTAATTACTACTGGAAAATGGAACCGGTCGACAAGTCCGCCGGCGAGGAAGGCGTTTACCGGGAAGGCGGACACGTGTACATACCGGTGGCCAACGGTGCGGTGGTGGAGCAGGGTTGCACCATCGATTTCCAGCCCGTGGGCACCACGTTGAGGGCCACGCCGGGAACGGTGGTCCTCAAGGTGGGAGACAGGACGTCCACCATCAGCGTGGACGAGGCCGGGAGGATAACCGTGCGTTGAGAAAGTTTGCGATGGCGCATGGTCGGCTTGGGAGGCGATGAAGGTGAGGACGGCAAAGTGGGCTGGCAGGTTCAGAGCGGAAGCGGGCTTTACCCTCACCGAGATCCTGGTGGCGGGGATCATCATATCGGTTGCCCTGATACCCCTGGTGAACATGTTCGACACCTCGTTCCGGGGGATCCTCAATTACGAGAGGATGCACGAGGCCTACAACTGTGCCAGGGCTGCGGTGGAAAGGATAAGGTCCCTCCCGTACTACCAGCCCTACAACCCCACCAGGGGAGACGTGGATATAGACGACCACTTCTGGGGCGATAGGACGCCCATCTACGACAACCCGGAGGACCCCGCCAATGAGGGGGCTCCCCGGTGGGACTACATCCCCGAGGTTACCTACTTCGACTACGGCGAGTTGCGGGAGTTCCGGGATTTCAGGGCCACGGTACAGCTCGCCTACCTCAACACCGACACCGGCATCGCCAGCATGAGCCCCGACTGGGGTCCCAAAAAGATCGGCAACGACAGGCCGAGGAACGTGGAGAACGAGATAGTCCACCTGCTCCTGATAAGGGTCAACGTCTACTGGCCTCCCGGGAGGGGAGACCGCTCCTACAGCCTCGAGCAGGTGGTCACCGACACCGACACCATCTACAACGTGGGCGTCTCGCGGGTGGTGGTGGTGGGCCCCGACAGCGTGAAGGACCCCGAGCGGGAAAACGCCGCCGCCCATTATCCCGACGAGACCGTCATCCTCGACATATACGGTTACGGGTTCGAGGAGGGAGAGGGGCTCAACCAGCGCAAGGGGCTCAACGCCTACCTGGTGAGGAACAAGTACAACGACATAAGGATCACCCTCCAAAGGCCCCCCACCCTCTACGAGGGGGAGACTTATTCGGGAAACATCGCGGTGGATAAATTCGGGAACATGAGGGTGAGGGGCACGGTCACCCTGTACAACACCGGCACCAGCGGCGTGCCGGGCGAGCCGAACTTCTACCCCAGGGCGGCCGTGGGCTACTGGTCGGTGAAGATCGCCCAGGAGGAGATCATCAACTCCTACCTGTTCAACGGCTTCATCGTGGAATATCCCCGTCCCAGGATCGAGCAGTTCGGCAACAACCCGGACATGTCCTTGACCGGGAGAAACGACGAGAGCGCAAGGCAACTGAAGATCGTGGGCAGGAACTTCATCACCTTGGTCAAGAACCCCACCCCCGCCCTGGTGCGCTATTCCCCCACCGGGGAGATCCTGGACCAGGTGCTGGGGGTCGTGAACGGCATCACGGGCACGGTCAACAGCGGATACTCCAACAACGTCCAGACCATGCTCGCCACCTTCGACCTCACCAAGGCGAGCTCCGGCCTCTACCGGCTGGTGGTTTACAACACCGATCCCGGCCTGATAGGACACGTGGGCTCCCAGCCCTCCCAGCAGGAATACACGGTCCTGGCGGTTTCGCCGGTGGTTACGGATGTCTACGTGGAAGGCACCCT
>JBBFMI010000096.1:0-7350 GCA_037478635.1 Candidatus Geothermincolales bacterium
GTCCGATATCTTTATGCCCGCCGCCAACTGGGCAGCCAGGGCGCGGATGAACTCCAGCTCGACCTCGTCCGGTTCCCGCCGGGGGAGGGCGCACTTCATCATCCCCAGCAACTCCCCCTCAAGGCGCAATGGCACCACCAGTTGCCTTACGCCCTCGCTCACCACCCCCGGGGCGAGACACTCCTCCATGGCGGCCATGAGGTGGTCGAGGCCCTTCTCCCGAGCCTTCCGGTACAGGGCGTTTCGCATCCCGGGGTCGAGCCGGACAAGCTCGTCGCCGAGTTTTACCAGGACTTCCCGTAGCCGCGAACGCTCCCCGGGGTCCACCAACATCACGTAGCTCAGCCGGGCGCCGGTGAGCTCCTCTATTATTCCCAGAACTCGGAACACGAGGTTCTCGGTGTCCGTCTCCTCGGAGAGGATGTGGGAAACCTCTATAAGGGCCCTCAGGTAGCGGCCGCTGCGCGCGTCTTCCGGTTCCCCAGCGGCCATCTTCTCGATGGCCATGCGCGCCAGGTCCAGCACCCGGGCCTGGGGTCGCAACCCGCTCCGGTCCTCGCCCCGGTCTCCCAGGAGGAGGAAGAGAGTCCTGCCACCCCCCAGGGGAAAGTCGTATATGTCGAAGTGGCGCAGGCCGAGTTGGGACGCGAGCTCCACGAAGAAAGAGGTCCTCTCCAAGCCCGTGGGACAAGGCCTGGCCGAGGGACAGCACTCCGAGCCGCTACATGCGTCGATCCCGTCCGGGTCAGGTCCCTCCTGAGAGGCGAGATATCCTTCCAGGAACGCAGGCAGGGCGCCGTCTGCGGTCCAGGCCGCCAAAAGCCGCAGCCGACCCTCTCCCCGCTCGCCGAGAAAGGCCAGGCCCGCGTCGAAGGGCACCAGCCCCGACAGCCTTTCCAGCAGGCTTTTCGCAGTGCGGCGTATCCCCCTATCGGTCGGAAAGGCCAGGAGGCGGGCTACTCCCGCGCCCTGGGCTCCCGCGTCCGTCTCTTTTCCCGTCCTCATGACCCGCTTCCGCGTCATCTCCAAAAGGGTCCCATATGGGACATAGGCCTCTACCAGCCGACCGCCAACCCCGCCGTCAACTCTTCCTCCCGGTTGAAGGCGGTCAGCATGGTCAGGGGTATAATCCCCGAACGTTCCCCCACGATGACCACCCTTATGGGCAGCCGTACAGGCGCAATTTGGTGGATATCCGAGGCCGGTAACGGACGAAGCTGACCAGCTGGCCAATACGAGGTCGTCTTTGTGGACCTTCGACCAATCACAATTACATGGAGGTCGTCATAACGCCCGGCAGACCTCCTCAATACCGGGAGCGCTTCCCGGAAATCCAGGTCAACAGGGAGGGTTATATGAGGAGTCCGGGAAAGACGACAACGGACCAGACGAGGGTGAAGGGACTGCCCGGTCACCCTTCCGGGCGACGATCCGGAAACAACCTCAACTGAAGGATGAGCTTACAGTGACTCCCAGGCATCGAGCGGAATGGGATCTTGAGAGGCCGCAGACGCCATGTCGAGCGGGTTTATTGAGTACCTGTACCCAGGGCGACCTCTTCGGCCGGGCCATGCGGGAGCATCGCGATCCTACCCACGTATCCAAGGCAGGTCCGCTCCCACCTATAATCGAAGACGGCAACCCCCTACAGGTCTTGCTCCGATGCGCTATCGCAACCCGAGTCCCGGCGGGAAGCACTTCATCCAGGTGCATACCGGTAATCCGACCCAAGCCCATTTGCCGGTAGGCTCGATGGGCGTTTTCATTTTAAGGTCGACCCTCAGCGTCAGGGGGCGGTGGTCGGCGATGAGTTGCGACCCTTGGAGCTCACCAGGATTCCTCACCGGCCTCCATGAGGGTGCTGGCTAGGCTGGAAATGAAGCTGATCATGATATCCGACTCCTCTTCCGGGGAGAAGTCATGGCCGGGGACCACTATCAGAAGGTAAGGCGGGACGAAGCCCGGGACCAAGACGTCATTCCATTCCATCTCGCCGGCGGTACCCCAAAGACCCCGTCCCCCCAACGGCGACCGCTCGATGGGGCAAACCAGGACCCTACGGCCCCAGGCGTCGCTGTAACTCATAAAGAAGGGCCCTCCACTCATCTCCCCCTCTCTTGCAGCGAAATTGCCGGTTTGACCCTCCGGTAAGACGTGGGCCAGGATGTCTTCCAGCTCTTCCGGGGGAATCCCGCACATGACCCTAGGCATCCACCTTCCTTCATTCCAGCCCAGAAGGGCCACCCCTTCCGCGCCCGTGTTCTCGGCGAAACCGAGCAGCAACCTCTCCAGGTTCTCCCGACGGGCAGCCTCGCCCACGGCGAAGGAAAGCAGCGCCTTTAACTTGCGGTCGGCAGCCTCCAGGGATCTCACCCTCTCTTCCATCCGTCTCAGGACACAGAAGGCCGCGGCCTGATCGGCCAGGATCCCGAGATACCTTATGAGGGGCGGGGAGAGCTTGAAGGGACGGTTTCCCGCCACCACGAAATAGCCCTTAAGTTCACCTTTATGGAAGATGGGGTTTATCACGAGGTTGATCATGGGGCTGTTCCATCCCCTGGCCTTCCCCCTCAGGCGATGCTCGTTGCAAACCAGGGGATGTCGGGCCTCGATCATCGCCGCCAACTCCTCCAGGTCCCGGGAAGAAAGAGCCCAATCTCGAGACACTCCGTCCCCCTCCTCCGCCAACCCGCCGCCGAAGGCCATGAACGGGCCGGGCCCATCCACCAAGACCATGCCGAAGAGGGTGCCACCGCAGAGCCGGGCCAAGCTCCGGGCGATGAATGCCAGGGGGTCTTTCCCCTTATTGTGGAGGGAAAAGGCGTTGTCCAGGATACCCAGCATCTCGTCGGCCAGGCGGAAACGGTTGATGAGGGGTTCGGTCACCTCGGAGGGGAGGTCCACCCTCCCCACCATCACCCGGCGTATGGTCCCCACCAGGTCCTTGAGGGAGGTCCCCTTCAGCACGTAGGTGTCGGCCCCGTGCTTCAAGGCTTCCGACACGTAGAGCTCGTCGTCGTGGGCGCTCAGGGCCACGATCTTAAGTTGAGGGTTACTATTTCTTAACCTGCGGATGAGCTCGAGCCCATCCATTCCGGGCATGCGTATGTCCACCAGGACCAGGTCGGGAGAAACGCCCTCCACCAATTCCAGCGCCTGTTCTCCATCGGAGGCTTCCCCGAGGACCTCCATGTCCTCCTGGAGAGAGACGATCCTGCTTATGGACGAACGGACGCTCTCGTGGTCGTCGACCACCACTATCCTGATCTTCTCGGGACCTCGATCCTGGGGCGGGGCGCTCATCCGGTATCACCCCCTACCCTTTTGCATGGCGAAAATTTCCGCCCTCCGAGTGGCTTTTCAAACCTTCTTCTGATAACTTCTCGGAACCTTCCACGGGCCAAAAACCGCCTTTCCCATGACCAAAGCATAGATCTTGGGACCGTGACGCTTTCCCCGGTGGTGATCCACCATCTCGCGTCTCGGCACCCTCGATCGCCGGTAAGTCATCACAGGTGAGGTTTCGAGAACCATCGTCAAGCCATGTCGGGCACCCTGATGAGGACCTCGGTCCCTTCGCCCGGACCGGACCTTATCTCCATCTCGCCCCCCGCCAGCTCCACCCTCTCCCTCAGCGAGCGCAGCCCGAAATGTTCCTCCGCGCCCCTTTCCTCCATGACCTTTTCCGGATCGAAGCCCACCCCGTTATCGCGGATGGTGACCACCAGGTACCTACCCTGCCGGTAAAGCCTCACCTCCACCTCGGTGGCCGCCGAGTGCTTCCGGATGTTGGCGAACACCTCCTGGGCCATGCGGTATAAGCTAACCCCGAGGTCGGGCTCCACCTCGCCCACGTCCTCCTCCACATAAAGGAAACTGCGGATCCCCATCTCCTCCTCCAGGCGGTTGAGGTAGTCCTCGATGGCGGGGACCAGCCCGGCGTCGTCGAGGATGGAGGGGCGCAGGTCGAACAGCAGGCGGCGCATGCAGGTTATGTTCCTCTGGAGGTCCCTTTTAATGCCCCTCAAGAGGTCGAGCGCCTTTTCCTGCGAGCCCTCCTCCATCATCATCTCCGCCGCCTCCAGCTGGTAAAAGCAACTGATGAGGGACTGGATGGTATCGTCGTGGATGTCGGAGACTATCCTCTTCCTCTCGTCCTCCTGGGCGTTGATGATCTTGGCCAAGAGCTTGCGGTGGAGCTGCTCTTTCTCCTCCATGTTGCGGTGGAGCATCGCGTTCTCCATGCCCATGGCCCCGATGGCCGTCAGGTACTCCAGCACGTGAAGGTCCGCCTCGCAGAACCTCCTCGAACCGTCGGTTATCCCCAGGTTGAGCACCCCGAAGACGTCCCCGCGGTGAAAAAGGGGGAAGGATATGGAGCTCTTGACGCGGGGGTCGATGCCCTGGAACGACTCGCCCTCCACCCGGTCCTGCAACACCAGGGGCTTCCCGTGTCGCGCCACCCAGGCGGCGATCCCCGACTCCGCCTTGCGGGGAGCCGTGACGTCCACGTTCTCCGGAAGGTTGTGCCAGGCGGCGAAGCGCAGTTCACCGCTCTGTTCCTCGTATATGTAGATGGAGCCCCTGTCGGCGGCGAGCAGGGCCATGGCGGTGGAGAGCAGGAGGTTCATGGCCTTCTGGAAATCGGTGATCTCCCCCATCTTGGCCGCGATCTTGGAGAGGGTCCCGTCCAGCTTCTGTCGCCGCTCGCTGTAATCCCGGAAGAAGAGGTCGTCCATGATGAGGGAACACCTCTCGGCGGCCAGCTGGAAGGTCATGATGTCCCCCTCCCCCCATCGGTCCCGGGAGACCAAAAGGACCACCGAGAAGGGCAACAGGGGGCATCTCATGCAATCCTCGAGGTTCCGCTCCTTTCCCCTGCCCTTTTTAAAGCAGCATTCACCCGCGTAATAAGGGGCTTCCCAGCAGAAGATGTAGCGGGAAGACCGGCTAGCCCTGCCCGAGAACAGGCATTCCACCCGCTCGCACCCCACCGCTCCCCACCGGTGGGGCACCGGGAAGGCGAGGGTCCTCACCCCGGAGAAGAAGGCCGGTGCGTCCGGATCGTCGCCTATTTCCAGCAGCTCCACGTCTTCCCGGAGGAGGAGTCTCAGGAGATACTCATCCACTTCCCGGGGGGCGAAGGGCACCTGGGTAGCCCTCCGTCTCTCCAAGTAATCCTGGAGGGTGGAATTGGGCAGGGCCAAGCAGGCCCTGTTGAAACCGGCGGGACCAGTGAGCCAGGCCAGGAGCTGCTGCAGGTTCCTCAGCGGGTCTCCCGGTATCATGGGTGGAAGGATCCAGGCAGATGTACCCTCCTCGCAACCGATCCCCGATCCCTGGTTTTCGACCTCGATAGCGGCAGGATGCCCTTTCACCTCGGCTTCGACAACGTTGGGGCCCTCGGGTCTTGTGGAATTGCCTGAATGGCCATTCACCGACATCGCCTTGTCTGCCTCCGGGGGTATCCGCTCTACCTCTCCCCGCTCCCTCTTACCTTCCAAGCTGTCCTCCGGGCAGGAAAACCATTCGGAATCCGCGTCCTCGCAACACGCCGATTCTCGAGCCGCAGACCCCTTATACGTAAGGCCTGAACTTCTTCACTCAGAATCTCGGTTTTGAAAACTCGTCGTATCGAACAGGGATATTTTACAACATCCCGGGAATGGCCCCGCTTGGCATTTTCCGACAAGATAGGCTGGAAAAACAACAAATCCGGAGAAAACCCGAATGAATTAAGGCGCTTGAGAGCCTGGGTTTCACGGGGACCTGACGATCGAACAAGTTTATGGTTTCAGTTGAGATCGATAATCCATGCCGTCGTGAACCTGAACGATTGGCCGTGATCTTGTCCGACCTCCTTGCAGCAATAGCGCTGATTAGGGGCTGGGTTTTCGGCAAAGCTGAAGGCACACCCGAAAGTAGGATAGGCATATAGGCCTCTGTCTCGGTTCTCGTCACGAAAACCGGGAATATCAGGATGGCCGCCCGTAAACACAAAGGGAAACCGCCCGAGGTCGGGCTGGCACGCAAACCACCGCCTGTCGCGTGCCTCGATCATTCCTCGAGCTTTCCCGGGGTCCCGTAAAGCAGGAACTCGGCCGTCCTCACCAGGACCTCCAGGTCATCGTCACCCATTTGAAGGGCAGATCTCAGCAGCCTTCTCATGAGCGTCGCCCTGCGGCTCCCTTGGCCCGGCCTCCTCTTGGCCCCCTCGTGGCGAGATGCCTGGCCCGATCCCGTGCCCGTGTTTTCCCCGTTATCAGCCCCGACCGGGACGGGCATTTCGTTTCCCTCCAGGAAGTCGAGGATCCGTTCCATCACCGCCGCTGAAGGCTGGGAACACCTGCCGTTTTCCAATAACGAGAGGTAGGCAACGGAGATCCCCAGGCGCTTCGCGAGGTCTTTCTGTCTCAACTTTAACTTTAATCTTTTTTCCCTCAACCTCTCGCCCAGCGACACCGCGGGTGTGGACTCCGGCCCGAGCTCGAGCGAAACTCTTAAACTTTTATCCCCCACTCCCATATCTCCTTCCGAGATCCTTTCCTGCGCCTCTTTTCCAACATCCGTTTCCAGCACATCCCTTGTCTTTGCACTTCCCCCCGGCATCGCCGATCCTTTCTCTGGCATGCCTTGGAATATACCTTCAACCTCACACCGGATCTCGTCCGCTACCTTTTTGGCCCTTCCCTTGAGTTTTCCCCCGGATCTCTCCAGGCAATCCCGGGCCCGTCTCAGTTCCCGTCTTAACTCATCCCTTAACTCTTCATCGACGATCCCGCCGGCATCGAGCGCCTCCCTCGCCCTGTCGAGGAGCAAGGACCCAGCCCGGGACAGTTCCTCCGCGGTCACGTCCCTACCCCTGGCGCCCAACAGCATCTCCAGGATGTCCACCGCTTCCTTCAAGTCCATGGCCACCTCCGAACGTCACGGGGCAGTTACTGGCAAATCCGGACCAAAAGGCCATGTTAAAAGGCTTTTTAATAAAATTTAAATAAAAAATTTTAAAATTTCAATAAAATTATTAAAATTTAGGAAGTTTTTATCCATCTCGGGCTCGTGGGAGGTACATCGCTCGGGGAAACGATTCCAATACCCGTAACGGTAGAAACGCCAAACATTCAAGTCGTAGACGGGTCCGTATCTCCATTCCGTCTCCCACGCGAGCTGCCTCCACTCGCAATCACCTGCATTTCCTTGACTTCCTCAACCCAAGGAGGGATTCGCCACCCCTCGTCATGGCCGATGATGTCATCGGATAAAAGCCGTCTTGCGAACGGGAGACCTCGATGCCCTGAAACTATGCGGCAGTAGCTCCCGAAGCAGGTTCGGCGTCGGGAGGGGATGAGG
>JBBFMI010000097.1:0-7331 GCA_037478635.1 Candidatus Geothermincolales bacterium
GCCTTCGATACTCGTCCGCGTGCCTGGGATCGTCGAAACCCCACCCGTCCATGAAATGCACCGCGCCCATCACGTAATCGAAGGGGTACCTCTCCAGGAGCGAGGCCACTTCCTCCATCTGCCCGGGAAAATAATCCACCTCTATCCCGAGAAGGACTTTCATCCCCGGGAACTTCTCCCGCACCCGGAGTACGCCCTCCACGTAAAGCGGCAGCTCCTCGGGGGACATGGTCAGCGTGGGATCGCGCATGGAAAGCAGGGGAAAATGGTCGCAAAAACCGAGCTCCGAGATGCCCCGGTCCATGGCGGCCCGCACGTAATCCTCCATGCCTCCCTCGGCATGACCGCAATAGGCGGTGTGGACGTGATAATCCACCAATCCCTTCATGGATCGCACCCTTCCGACACCCATCTTTCCAGGCGAATGGCCTTACTCCTCCAAGGACCAAGGGCGAAGATCTATTTTTTGCTGCCCATGCCCGTATCCCAAAGCGCCGGTCAACCCAGGGCCCGACTGCCCAAGGATAACCCATCGAGGGATGACGTGGAAGACGCCGCCGCAGCAAGATCCCAATGACCCATCCCGGGGAGAAATGCCCGGCGAGAAATGCCCGGCCCATCGAGCCGATAAGGCTCCCCGGAAAACGGGACACGGGAAAGAACCCGTGTTCCGTTCCCGTTCTGCCTCATGGCGAGAGCGTTCGCATATAGGTAAAGGCTGAAAACCCTGCGATCCTCCACCCCAGTGCTTGAAAGGCTGAGCAAGTGGGTATACTTGAACAGCAGACGCACGGAAACCGGGTAAGCCAAGAGAAGACCGCACCAGGCAAGGAGGTAACGGAACATGATGGGCGGAAAAGAGCGAAAGCTGGCGAGCCTGCAAAGGGAACTGGAAAAATTAGAGAAAAGGAAGCAGAGGATCCAGAAAAGGCTCGATAAGCTGACCAAGAGAGAAGAAAAGCTGAGAAAAAAGGCGGAAAAGCTGTCGCAGAAACTCTCCTGAACGGTCGGGCGGATATTAGAGCCACGCCCTTTGCGGGAAGGCCGGGCGAGCGGTATCTCGTGGGGATCTACTCCCCAAGGGGGTATCCTGTCTATAACATGTAAATAAAACGCCCCTTGAGCGCTTACCCTCGGCTGAAGCAGGTCATCTCCATGAAGTGGGAGAACCTCTGCTCGACTTCCTCCATGGTCAGTCCCTTCAAGCGCTCGCACGAGAAGGCCTCCACGGTGTAAGAGGCCACCACGCTGCCGTATACCACCGCCCTCCGCATACTCTCCTCCCCCAGGTCTCCGCTTCCCGCAAGATAGCCCACGAAACCGCCCCCGAACGAATCGCCCGCGCCCGTGGGGTCGAAAACCTCCTCGCAGGGATAGGCGGGAAGCGAGAAAAAGGTGCCGTCCGAAAGCATTATGACCCCATGCTCCCCTTTCTTTATCACCACCCGCGATGGTCCCAGCCTTAGGAGCTCCCTCCCGGCGGTTATGAGGTTGGGCTGGCCCGCCAGCTGACGGGCCTCCGAATCGTTAAGCACCAGGATGTCCACCCGGGATATGGTCTCCAGCAGTTCGTCCCTCCGGTTCTCAATCCAGAAGTTCATGGTGTCGCATACCACGACCTTCGGGCCGATAACCTGTTCCAGCACTCTCCTCTGGAGCACCGGGTCTATGTTGGCCAGGAAAACGTATTCCGCGTCCCTGTACTCGTCGGGTATCACCGGGTTGAAGTCCTGGAACACGTTGAGCTGGGTCTCCAGGGTATGGGCGGTGTTCAGGTCGTAATCGTAGTAGCCCTTCCACCGGAACGTGCGGCCCGGCACCACCTGGAGCCCCCTGAGGTCAACCCCCCGGGAGGATAGGAGGTCGATGTAACGGCGCGGGAAGTCCTCCCCCACCACCGCGACCACCCCCACCTGCCCGAAAAGGGATGCTGCCAAGCTGAAATAGGTGGCAGAACCGCCGAGCACCTCCTCCGCCTCTCCGAAGGGAGTCCTGATCGTGTCCAGGGCCACTGACCCAACCACCAAGATCTGCATCTTCAACCTCCCTGGTCCCCGCCCCGCAGGGCGATACCCCCGAACGCCGGGAAAACGACTCGCTATGGATGCAATGTCCGGGCCGAGAAACCCGCATCCCAATTGAAGATTAAACGTTAAACCCTGACCCCTTCAAGGAGGCACCGGGAAAACTTCCCGTTCCCACCAACTTAGGGTAAACTCCATAAAAGCGGTAGGTCCTCCGCTCAAGCGAGGGAACCCGTGACGCCTCGCCTTTTCCGTGCCAGATTGCGCCACGACGTCCGGACAAACGAGGGCACCCGGCTTTCTCGTGCCGGTCGACATGACCAGGATGGAAGACCGAACCGCTCGCCCCAGCTCCTGCTTTCCCGGCGTCCCAAAAGTGGGAAGTCGGAGCCAATGTCTGACGGGGGCGGTTGAAGAAAACGACCACTTCAGGTTATATTTACGGCGAAAAAACCGACGAAAGAGGGGAAGCAGCATGCCGACGTACGAGTATAAGTGCCTGGAATGTGAACACGTATTCGAAGAATTCCACAGCGCCAGCGAGACGAGGGAGGAGTGCCCCCGCTGCGGCGGAAGGCTGAGGAGGCTGTTCCACCCGGTGGGGGTGATCTTCAAGGGATCGGGCTTCTACACCACCGACTACAAGAAGTCCTCCGACAACGGAGGGGATAAGGGCCTCACCCCCGGCAAGCTCGAGGAGGGCTTCGAGATGATGAAGGACGACCTCCGGGAGAGGAGGGAGAAGGAGAAAAAGCAGAAAAAGGAGGAGGCGAGCGCCTCCAAGTCCCAATCCAAGTCTTGAAAAGAAACCTGAGGCCCAAAGGTCGATCCGGAAAGATGCGCGTGAGGGGTGGTTTTTTTCTTAAAAACGTTGGATCGTAACCTGGCCGAGCAGAGGGAGGGGAAATGGATCGTCCAAGGGTGACCATCGGCATCTTCGGCGGATCGGGTTTCTACTCGCTGCTCAAGGGGGCGAGGAGCTACGCCATCCACACCCCCTACGGTAGTCCCAGCGACCGCATCTCCATCGGCGAGCTCAACGGGGTGACGGTGGCCTTCCTGCCCCGGCACGGACGCTACCACCAGTACCCTCCCCACCGCATCAACTACCGGGCCAACCTGTGGGCCATGAAGGAACTCGGGGTGGAACGCATCATTTCGCCAGGGGCCTGTGGTTCCCTGCAGAAGGACATACCGCCAGGGACCTTCGTCCTCTGTGACCAGTTCGTGGACCGTACCTCAGGAAGGCCCTCCACCTTCTACGATGGGCCCGCCGCAGTGCACATAAGCTGCGCCGAGCCTTACTGTCCGGAGTTGCGGGAGCTCTGCGCCTCCACCGCGGAGGAGCTGGGCATAAGTTGCCGGAACGGAGGCACGGCGGTGATCATCGAGGGCCCCCGTTTCAGCACCAGGGCGGAGAGCAGATGGTACCACTCCATGGGGTGGCACGTGATCAACATGACCCAGTACCCGGAAGTGGTGCTCGCCCGGGAACTGGGAATGTGTTACCTCAACATCTCGCTGGTCACCGACTGGGACGTGTGGGTCGCCGACGAGGTGGGCTTCAAGACCGTCACCGCGGAGGAAGTGGGAAGGGTGTTCCGGGAGAACAACGAGAAGCTGCTCCGGCTCCTGGAGGAACTGGTTCCCCGGCTTCCGGAGAGCAGGGGTTGCTCCTGCGGGGAAGTCCTACGGGAAGCCACCATCAGCCCCCTGGTCATCGAGGAGTGATCCGCCATTCCAGGCCGTTTCCGCCTCCCGCCGGAAGGGTTTCCTATCGGCACCGTGAAGGGCATCGTCATAAAGGTGCACTGGAGCTGGTTCGCCGCCTTCTTCCTGATATTCCTCGCCGTGTACCAGTTCTTCACGGCGAACCTCGAGTCGACTCACCCCGTGTACGCGGTTCTATCTCTTGCCGTCACCCTGGCCTTTTTTCTCTCGGTCCTTCTCCACGAGTTCACTCACAGCCTGGTGGCGAGGAAAAGGGGGGTACAGGTACCGGACATAACCCTCTTCATCTTCGGAGGCATCGCCCGCATCGGCCGGGAAGCGGACACGCCCTCCGCCGAACTCCGCATGGCCGCGGCGGGTCCCCTCTTCAGCTTCTCCGCCTTCCTGGCCTTCACCGGGCTGGCACTGCTTACCGGTTGGCGGGGCTGGGATACGGCCTCCCTGGCCTTCACCATCCTGGCCATGGTCAACTTCGGGCTCACCTTCTTCAACCTCCTTCCCGGGTTTCCCCTGGACGGCGGCAGGATACTAAGGGCCCTCCTGTGGAAAAGATGGAATGACCCGGTAAGGAGCACCGTCGTCTCGGCCAGGATCGGACAGGCCCTGGGCATCCTCCTCGTGGCGATCGGCCTCGTCTCTCCTTTCTTCGACCTTTACCAGAGCGGCTACGACATGGCGGCCACCGTCCTGTGGCTCGCGTTCATCGGGTCTTTTCTCTTCCAGCTGGCCCGGCGGGGAGGCAGGCAATCCCTGGTCCACATGCGCCTCTCTTCCACGGGGGTCGCCCAGGGGATGAGGCCCCTGGACGTGATCGACCAAGGGCTCCCGCCCACGGAGGGACCTAGCAACGGCCACTTTCCTCGATCCATCCCGACGGAAAGCGACGCGTCTTCCACCATCGAGGAGGACGCGAGCCTTCTCGAGGCCCTGAAGAAGATGGAAGCGGAAGGCAAGGATTTCCTGTGGGTGGTGAGGGAAGGCAGCAAGGTGGGCTTGATACTCAGAGAAGACATCTTGGAACGTTCCCGGCGAGAAGGCTCTTGATCGCCGGATCTTTATCCAGGCTCATCCCCTGACCCTACCCCGATAACGGATGCAAGAGCAGGGGTTTTTCGTCGCGAAGGGATTGTAAACAAGTTATATAAGATATATAATTCGCCCATGAGCGGGTTGGTCGAGGCAATCGGATTGAAGGCAAGGGATACCGGGAAGGGATTTCCCGTCATCGACGGGTCTTGCCTGGAGGAGATATCCCGCGCGCACGGCGTATCCCTTCGGGAAGCCGAGATCGCTGCCTTGGAAAACGGCGTTGTTCCCACCCGTTACCTGTACAACATAGGAATCATCGGGCTCGAGGGCCAGATCCGCCTGCTCCGCTCCCACGTGGGAATATGCGGGCTGGGTGGGCTGGGAGGTTTCGTGGTGGAACTCTTGGCCCGCCTCGGCGTGGGTCGGCTGACCCTGGTCGACGGAGACCGGTTCACCGAGCACAACCTCAACCGTCAACTGCTGAGCACCCAGGGGAATATGGGCATACCCAAGGTGGAGGCGGCGGCCATCCGGGTAAGGGAGATAAACGCATCGGTTGAGGTTAAAACCCACCGGATCTACCTGACCCGGGAAGAAGGCGAGGTTTTCAAGGGCACGGACCTGGTGGTGGACGCCCTGGACAACGTCCCTTCCCGCCTGGCCTTACAGGAACTGTGTGCCGCGCTGGGGATACCCATGGTTCACGGCGCAATAGCCGGTTTCACGGGGCAGGTGATGACGGTATTTCCCGGAGACCCCGGCCTCGCACTTCTCTATCCACCCGATACGGAGAGGGGGATCGAACTCGAGGTGGGAAACCCGGCCTTCACCCCCGCCCTGGTCGCCTCCCTGCAGGCGGCGGAGGTGGTGAAGATCCTGTGTGGCACGGGCCAGCCGATCCGGGACGGGTTCTTGTTCGTCGACCTGTCGGAGAACCGCATCGAGTTCGTCCCGTTGGGCAGATGAAGACCAAGAGGGGCGTGGGATCGATAAGCGGGAGGACTATTAATAGATGCCTGTTCCCTGGCCGGACTACGGGGCTTTCCGCATTGATGTCCGTAACAGAGTTCGTCCCGTTGGGCAAGTAAAGACGAGGAGGAGGCGTGGGATCTATGAGGGGCAGGACTTCCCGTATCTACCTGTTGCTCGGTCTTCTCTTCGGTCTCCTGGCGATGATATCCGGCATCGCCCTGGTCAGGGGTTCGAGGGGCCAAGCCGGGGACCTGGGGAGGATGGTGCGCATACCCGTGGCTTCCCGCGAGCTCAAGCCCGGGGAGACCCTGGATGCTTCCTCCCTCTCCTGGCATGACTTTCCCGAGAGACTGCTGCCCAAGGGCATCATCTCCGACCCCAGGGATGCCCTGGGGAAACGCCTGGTCGTCAGCGTAGGGGAAGGCGAACCACTGTTCCTATCCCAGCTTTACGTCAACGACACGGCCCTCGACCCATCTTCCCTTCCCGCGGGCATGTGCGCCTTTCCCCTATCTTCCCAGGTGGTCTCGTATCCCCTTCACGAGCTCAGGTCCGGCCAACGCCTGGACGTCATATCCGTGGGGGAAACCGAGGCAACGGTGCTCCTGAAGGACGTGGAGGTCATGGCCCTCTCCCTGCCCCCGGGGGAACGGGATGACGGGACCTACCCTTCCGGGGGGCATGTTTTCCTCAAGCTCACCGAGGACGAGGCCTGCCTGCTCGCCAGGTCCTTGAAGACCGGCCAGGTGGAGCTGGTCCTGTCCGGCGGATCGGGCTGAAGCTGGAAAGAGAAACGAATAATTCGACCCGGTCGTCAAGGCATTGCCACTTCTATCTCCAACCCTTACCGGACCCGGGCAAACCCTCGTTGCAGGACCGGCATATTCAACCTCGGCCGCCCCAAGGCCGATAAACTCATCTGGTTGGAAAGACAGGAAAGGGGCCATGGAGAGGGAAGTCCTTATCGCCGATGACAACCGCCTGGTGGCCCAGGTCACCGGCGCCATAATGGAGCAGGCCGGCTACAAGGTGGAGTACGCCCGGGACGGCATCGAGGCGGCCACCAAGGCCTATTCGCACCTGCCCGACCTCGTGATCCTGGACATAGAGATGCCCAAGATCAAGGGTTACCAGGTCTGCCGCCTGCTCAAGGAAGACCCCATGACCTTCTGGATCCCCATCATCATGCTCACCGGCAGGGAACACCAGAGCGACATGTTCTGGGGCCTGAAGACGGGAGCGGATGCCTATATCACCAAGGGCTTCAAGCCCGAGCAACTGGTGGAAAAGGCGGAAGAGCTGGTGGCCCGGAGCGAAGTGCACCGCGAGGCCAAGGAGCTCGCGCGGAAACGAAGGAGAGAGGTCACCGAGGAATACGTCATCGCCAAGATCACGGATCTACTGGACCGAAAGCTCTTCGAGACAACCATCCTCAACGACATCGCCTCCCTTTCCGGCTCTCTCAAGAACCTGGAGGAGACGGTGGTCTCGGTCTTCCGCATCCTGGCCAGCCTGTTCGCCTTCCAGGTGGGCATACTGCTGCTGCTGGATGAAAGGGAGGCGTACGTATATCCC
>JBBFMI010000098.1:0-6021 GCA_037478635.1 Candidatus Geothermincolales bacterium
CACAAGTTGAGCGAGCTCTGCTCCAGGGTGGGACTGCGGGAAGTGATCCAGGAAAGGGATATCGTGGCCGTGAAGACCCAGTTCGGCGAGGCGGGAAGCACCGCCTTCGTGCCGGTGATGTACGTGCGCACCCTGGTGGAGGAGGTGAAGAAGGCCGGCGGCAGGCCCTTCGTCACGGACTCCAACACCCTTTACGTGGGGGGCCGGGCCACCGCCATCAACCACCTGCGCACTGCCGCGGCCAACGGGTTCACCATGGAGACGGTGGGAGCCCCCATCATCATCGCCGACGGCCTGAAAGGCCACGACTTCGAGGAGGTCGAGATCGAAGGGGAGGTGCTGAAGAAGGTCAAGATCGCCTCCGCCTTCGTCCAGTCCGACGCTTACGTCGTGATCTCTCACCTCACCGGACACGAGTTCATGGGGTTCGGTTGCGCCATCAAGAACGTGGGCATGGGCATGGGAAGCCGCGGCGGCAAACAGCAGATGCACTCGGACATAAAGCCGGCGGTGAACAAGGAACGCTGCACCGGCTGCGGCCAGTGCATCAAGTGGTGCCCCGCCGGCGCCATATCCCTCCTGGAAAAGGACAAGAAGAAGGTGGCCAGGATCGACCGGGAGCTATGCATGGGATGCGGGGAGTGCACCATCATGTGCTTCAAGGGAGCCATCCAGGCAAGGCTCACCGGGGTCCTGGAGAACTCCCAGAAGAAAGTGGTGGAATACGTGATGGGGGCCCTCAAGGAGAAGGAGAGCAAGGTGGTCTTCTTCAATTTCCTCATCAACATAACCCCCGACTGCGACTGTTGGAACTACAGCGATGCCCCGGTGGTGGAGAACATAGGCATCCTCGCCAGCCGGGACATAGTGGCCATCGACCAGGCCAGCCTCGACCTGCTCAACGAGAGGGCCGGCAGGGATGTCTACCGGGAGCTCTATCCCAACATAGATTACGCGCGCCAGATCGAGTACGCGGAGAAGATGGGGCTGGGAACCAGGAAATACCAGCTGATCAGCATCGACGATTAGGGTCGCCCGGGATCGCTCGGCGCAAGGAAGGGGGAAGGAAAAATGGCCTTCGGCAACATGGGAAAGGTGGCGGAGATAGACCTCACCACGGGGAAGGTCGAGGAGCTCGAACTCCCCTTCGAGACCTACCGGGATTACGTGGGGGGCACCGGGCTGGCGGCCCGCCTGATATACGAGAGGGGAAACCTGGAAGCCGGGCCCCTCGATCCCGAAAACGTCCTGGTGCTGGCCGCAGGCCCCCTCACGGGCATCGGGTTTTCCGGGTCCAGCCGCATGAGCGCGGGGGCGCGGTCTCCCCTGACCGGGATCTGGGGCCAGGCCTCCTGCGGGGGCAACTTCGGTCCGGAACTCAAGAGGTGTGGATACGACGCCCTGGTGATAAAGGGCAAGTCCCCGGAGCCCGTCTACCTGGTCCTGGAAACGGACGGCATAAAGCTGGCGCCGGCCCGGGACCTATGGGGCAAGGACACTTACCAGGCCATCGATATCCTGAAGGAAAGGCACGGCCGGCAGTACCGGGTGCTCGCCGTGGGACCGGCGGCGGAAAACGGGGTCCTCTTCGGGAGCATCGTCAACGATTACGGACACCATTTCGGGCGGACCGGCATGGGGACCGTGATGGCCTCCAAGAACCTCAAGGCGGTGGTAGCCAGGGGCGAGAAAGAGATACCCGTTAAGGATCCCGAGAGGCTTCGGGAACTGAGGGAGAAATACGACGCCCTCCTGGAGAAGAACGGCATGGCCCGGGCGCTGAGGGCCTTCGGCACCGCCTGCAACATGGAAGGCATGATGGTGATCGGCGACGTGCCCACCAGGAACTGGGGAGTGGGCATCTGGGAAGAGGGGGGAGAGAAGCTCTCCGGGATAAGCCTCGACGACCAGTACATCGTGACCCGCCGTTCCTGCCGGGGCTGCGCCGTGCGCTGCAAGCCCGTGATCCGGGTTGAAGAGGAACCGTACACCGTGGAAGAAGGGCCCGGCCCCGAATACGAGACCCTGGGGGCCTTCGGGACCATGCTGATGAACTCCAACCTGGCCGCGGTGTGCAAGATAAACGAGCTGTGTAACCGTTTCGGCATGGACACCATCACCTGCGGGGCCACCATCGCCTGGGCCATGGACTGCTTTGAGGCGGGGGTCATGAACCCGTCCGACTGGGACGGGATAGAGCTCAGGTTCGGCGACATCGACACCGTCATCTCGCTCATCCCCAAGATCGCCCACCGGGAAGGGAAGCTGGGAGAGCTCCTATCCATGGGCTCCCGAAAGGCCTCGGGGGTGGTAGGCGAGGAAAGCAAGAGGTTCCTCACGGACACCAAGGGCCTGGAGGCCCCCATGCACGATCCCCGGGCCTACTGGGGCGACGGTCTCGCCTACGCCATCTCGGTGCGGGGCGCCTGTCACGTGTCCAACCTCACTTACCTGGCCGAGTGGGGCATCGTCAGGTATCCCGAGATAAAGGTGGACAAGCACTACCACGGCATGTCCGCCGAGCACAAGGCCGACATGGTGGCCAAGGCCACCGATATGGGCTGCCTGTTCAATTCCATGGTCTGGTGCCAGTTCGCCGGCACCACCTTCACCCTCCCCCTCCTCCGGGACGTGTTCAACGCCGCCGCGGACTACCAGTGGGACATCGAGGAGATGGTCAAGGCGGGAGGGAGGATCTGGTACCTGCAACGCGCCCTGGGACACATCTGGGGGGCCACGGCTGACGACGACGCGCTGGGTCCCCGCCTCATGACGCCCACCCCGGACGGGAACATCGCGGGGATCGTGCCGGACATGGACACCATGCTCCGGGAGTTCTACCAGATCCGGCGCCTCAGGGAGGACGGGAAGCCCACCAGGGAAGTGCTGCGGGACTACGGCCTGGAATACCTGGCCGATAGGCTGGGGGTCTGAGGCCCGGAGACAAAATCTGCCCCGGGGAGCGCCGTCGGGGCTTTCGCCTCGGGCAACAGATGGGAGGGTGAGGCATGCCGTGCTTCCTTTCCGGGAAGCGCACAAGGCATCGATCGGCCCGATCAAGGGCGGCCTCCCGACTCAGATTTCAGGAGTCCATGGAGGGCAGGTTTAACCCAGGAACCCATCCCGGCGAAAAGCGAAGGAGCGTTCCCCAAGAAACGCCCGGTAAATCAACTGGGCCGAGGACTCAAGGCTTATTAAGGCACGCGGACCCCATCCTGGGTGAGGTCGTGGCAGATCCGTCGCGCCGGGGTTGGAAGCCGAGGTGGAAATCAATCGCCACCGGCGGGGTGAACGAGGCCCGTGGCTCCCGTTTCTCCCGCGCGCCGCACGTAGACCCGGAACACCGGTTCCCCTCCCAACCGGTAGCAATGGGAGCAACCTTCAAGGTCGTCCAGTCCCACCGGCTCCAACAGGCACTCGAAGCCCATCTCCACGTACTCCCACAGGGCCCGGGCCAGATGATCGCCGCAGGAGACGAGGGCCTCCTTCCATGTCCCGAGGTCCGGCCTCTCTCCCTCCCCCAGGAGGCGGCATCCGGGCGGCAGGTTCAGGTCATTCGAGCGGTCCCTCGAGTTCTCCATCAAATCTCGCGCTTTTCCGGTTCGCAGACCAGACGATCGTACAATAGGCCTTTTCGCCACGATCCTTCCGATTTACCGTTCAAAGTCCTCATCCCCTCCCACGGTTCAATGCTATCATTTATCAGCAAGGGTTATCCGGGGAAAGCGTACGTCCTCGTCCTCTAAGGGGAGCTGGAGATGGATCTTTCCGCCCTCACCAGGAAGTTCCTGTACTATCCCGACCGCCTCCCGGTGGACCTTCCCCCGCCCCGGTGGGCCGGGGACGCGGAGGAGGTATGGATGGAGTGCCCGGACGGGGTGAGGATCCACGGCCTGTGGTGGAATGAGCCGACAGGGGCACCCGTGATCCTCTTTCTCCACGGCAACGCCCAGGAGGTCTACAGTTGGTCCCTGGTGCGGGAGGACCTGGCCCCCCTGGGGACCAGGATGCTCCTCATCGATTACCACGGCTACGGGAAGAGCGGCGGGAGCCCCTCGGAGCGAGCTCTCTACCTGGACGGAGAGACGGCCCTGGCCTGGCTGCGGGAAAGGGGCGTGGCCGAGGAGGACGTCATCGTCTTCGGAAAGTCTCTGGGTGGCGCGGTGGCCTGTCACCTCGCCCGCGGGCGCCGTTTCCGGGCGCTCATCCTGGAATCCACCTTCACCTCCCTCAAGGCAGTAGCCAGGAAGCTCTTCCCCTTCCTTCCCGAGAGCGCGCCCCTGGGGGAGGAGTACCGTTCCATAGAAAAGATCGGCACCACCATGTCGCCGGTGCTGGTCATCCACGGGGACGCCGACGAGTTGATCCCAGTGGAGGAAGGGATACGTCTCTACGAGGCGGCGCCGCATCCCAAGGACCTCTACCTGGTGCGGGGGGCCGGGCACAACGACGTCAGCATCGTGGCGGGAGGGGAATATCCCAAAAGGATTGCCCGTTTCCTGGAAGACCACCCCGCGAAGGCTTCCCAGTGAACGTTAGGCGCGCGCTTGTCCGGCCGTCCACGACCTCGAATCGTCGCAACGACCTTGAGCTTGTCGTAGGCCCGTTTCGAGGTTATCCTCAACCCGATGGAATGGGATGCCCTGCTCCTGTCTTTCGTCAGCATCTTCGTGGCCGAGTTCGGGGACAAGACGCAACTGGCCATATTCCTCCTGGCATCCCGGTACGGCACCGCCCGGGTTTTCGCCGGGGCGGCCATGGCCTTCACGGCGCTCAACGCGCTGGCGGTGGGGGCGGGCGCCCTGGCCTTCCGATCCATCCCCAGACTCCCCCTCAAGATCGCGGTCTCCTCCATCTTCTTCCTCTTGGGGATCCTTTCCCTGAGAGAGGCCCTCTCCCACAAGAAGGAGGAGGGCGAATTCCAGGAGGAGAAAGTCAAGCGCTTCGGGAGCGGGAAACCGGTATTGCAGGTCTTTTTGCTGGTGTGCCTCATGGAACTCGGGGACAAGACCCAGCTGACCCTGGCCGGGCTCTCCACCAGGTATTCCCAGCCCCTCCTGGTCTTCCTGGGGGGAACGGCGGCCCTGTGGCTCACCTCCCTGCTGGGCGCGCTTCTGGGGGAGAGGTCCGGTCGCCTGCTCCCGAGGAAGGTCCTCAAGGCGGCGGCGGGCGCGCTCTTCCTCGCCTTCGGGATCGTGTTTCTCGTGGTGGAATTCTGAGTTTGCCCCTTTCAAACCCGAGCGGCCCAAACCCGAGCGGCCCCCTCCTGCCTCGATGAGGCACCTCGTAACGATCTGCCCAGCGGGAATCCTCCCGGCCAGGATCCCTCACGGCACGAGTCTTTCACCCTGAAAGGCGAGGAAGAGGGAAGGTGCGGCTTAAAAGGCATCTATCCGCCGCGGGAAAAGCCAAGCGCCCATGGGGCGCGCCGTCCTTGGCCTTCGACCGCCCCCTTAAACGGAAGGGGCATCGCGGAATGGGCCTTCGGTCCTCCGGCAGAGCGACTCCAAGTCCTCCCGGGAATTTATGTTGCGGAAGGACGCCCTTTCCGGATCGTACAGGGAGACCTCCTCATCCTCCATGTAGTACACATCCAGGGAATCGATGAATCGCTGTACCTGGAGGATGCCCTTCTCCAGGAACTCCTCGGCCTTGGGAGTGACCTTCCGGGCGTATACGGCGAAGAGGGGTTCTATGTACTCTCCCCTCCTCGGCACGGCCGCCTCCCTGCCTCGCGCCCTCTCCAGCAGGGCCCGCACCAGGGGAAGGGATGGAAAGGGCATGTCGCAGGCGGTCACGAAGACCAGGGGCGAGGTGACGTGGTAAAGGGAGGCGTGGATCCCTCCCAGGGGTCCCCTGCCGGGATAGATATCGGAGACCAACCTCACCCCCACCCTGTCCATCGCCTCCCGGAAGACCTCCATCTCCTCGGGGGAGGCATCACTCCTGGTCACCAACAAGACCTCCTGGAAGACTCCCCTCAGCTTTTCCAGGAGCTGGAGAAGGAGGTTCTCCCCGTCG
>JBBFMI010000098.1:6031-7281 GCA_037478635.1 Candidatus Geothermincolales bacterium
GGATCAGGACCTTTTTGAAGCCCAGCCGTTTCCCCTCTCCCCCGGCCAGCACCGCCGCGGAGGCGAGATCCCCGGGTATGGGAACGGGATCAGCGTATGGCGGAGAGAAAGTCATGTCGCTCAGGTTATCCTCCAGGGATGGGTGTATAGGTTGAACCTCCTGTCGCCGCAGAAACCCACCAGGGTGAGCCCGGCTTCCCTTGCCAAGCGGAGGCCCAGGGAGGTGGGAGCCGCCACCGAGGCGAGAACGGGGACCCCCACCCGGGCGGCTTTGAGGGCCATCTCGTAGCTGATCCTGCCCGAGATGAACAGCACCTTGTCCGCCAGGCCCACCTTTCTCATGGCGCACCAGCCCACGGCCTTGTCGAGGGCGTTGTGCCTTCCCACGTCCTCGGCCACCACCACCGGCGTGCCATCCGGCCGGAACACCGCCGCCCCGTGCGTCCCGCCGGTCCGGGGAAAGACCTCCTGGCCCTCCTCAAGCTTCCCGGCCAGGGAGAAGAGGATCTTCCGGGACACCTTCAGGTCGGCACTAACTTCGACCTCCCCCAGCTCGGCCAGGGCCTTTATGTCCGCCCCTCCGCAACCGGTCCTCACCAGGAAGTTCCCTGAGAACCGTTGCAAGGATGAAGGTCCCTCCACTTCCAGTTCCACCACGTCCCCGCTTTCGGGGCCCACATCCCTGAGCGTTGGGTCTTTTTCCCGCTCAAGTTGCCCGCAGTGGCGGAGAAGCTTCACCTGGGAGAAATCCCTTATGATCCTCTCGGTCAGGCAAAAACCCACCGCGAGCTCCTTGTCCATCCCGGGGGTCCTCATCAGGGCGACCAGCGGAAGGCCATTGACCCTTATCTCCAGGGGAAGTTCCACCACCACCTCGTCGTCCCGCTCGACGGGACGGGGAGCCTCCGCCTCTATCCTCCATATCCTCCAGCTCTCGGTGGCCATGACTAAATCATAGCCAGGCAAGGCCAGCCGGGAAAGGACGACGAACAGCGCGTTCGACAAGCCCCGAACCGAACGTGGACGCGGAACGCTGCCTTCCCGGGAGCTTCACCCGTCAACCCCGGGCAACCCGGGTTCGAAGGCAACGCGGTCCCCCGGGCCGGTCCCGGTCTCCTCCAGCACGCCCGCCGGCAGTTCCACCGCGACCCGGGCGCGCAATACCAGGGGGGATAACCTTCCGGGCGGAAGTGACCGGATCATCCTCACCACGGTCCCCCGTCCATCGAGGAAAAGGACGTCGAGGGGAT
>JBBFMI010000099.1:0-7252 GCA_037478635.1 Candidatus Geothermincolales bacterium
GTCGCCCTGGACAGCGCCCGGACGGCACTGCGCATGGGAGCCGAGGAGGTGAGCATAGTGTACCGCCGCTCCCGGGCGGAGATGCCGGCCAGGGCGGAGGAGATAGCCCATGCCGAGGAGGAAGGTGTGCAATTCCGCTACCTGACCCTTCCCGTGAGGATCCTGGAAAGGGATGGGTGGGTCAGGGGGATGGTCTGCCAGCGGATGGAGCTGGGGGAGCCCGACGAAAGCGGCCGCCGCCGGCCGGTCCCGGTGGAGGGCTCCGAGTTCGAGATGGAGGTCGACTTGGTGATAGTGGCCATCGGGACCAGGGCGAACCCCCTGCTGCCCTCCACCATCCCCGGGCTGAAGCTCAACCGGAGGGGATACATAGAGGTGGACCCGGAAACGGGCCGCACCTCGATCCCTAACGTCTTCGCCGGCGGGGACATCGTGACCGGCTCGGCCACCGTAATCGAGGCCATGGGCGCCGGGAAGAGGTCGGCCAGGGCCATCCACCGTATGCTCACAGGGGAGGAAGCCCCCATCTGAAACGGGCCCCTTTGAAACGGATCGACTGACCTCCGGCACCGGCTTTCCCGCCTCCATGCGCCGCCCCTCAAGAAGTCCCTTTACGAGAGTTCGCGAGGCAGCCGTCGCCTCCGACTCAAGAGGCCCAGCCCCCTCCGGGGAAGAAGGTCTATTCGGTCCCCCGGCATCCCGGATCCCTATCCAAGACCGACTCCTCGCCCAAGCTCTTCGCCGTGGGTCTACCGGCGCACTCCCCGCTTGCCACCGCAATAGACCCACCGCCCAACCTCAGCCCAAGAGATCGAAAGGCCCGGCGTGGAATCCCCGGGCCCCCAAAACCCGAAGGGGCGGGGCGCCTTCCGCCCGGCAACGCCCCGGCGAAAACCCGTGAGGAAAAGGGCTCCGGCAGAAGAACTAATATAATTGGAGGCAGCGGAAAGGAGGTGTGGGCTTGCGCTGTCCTAACTGCGGTTATGACAATCCCGAGGGCCGCAGGTACTGCGAGGAATGCGGCGAGAAGATAGTCGACCTGGAGGCCCTCAAGGCCAGGGCCCGCCGGAAAGCCCTGAGGGAAGCGGCCCGCATAAGGAGGGAAGCGGAAAGGCGGGGCCTGGACCGGGAGAGGGTGGAGAGGCGCCTGCGCAGGAGGCGCCGTTTGTCCGCCCCCTGGGTGGGCCTGGCGCTCGTGGCGCTGGTCATACTGGTCGTCGTAGTCCTGGCGGTCACCCTGACCCGGGAGAAGGTGAGCGATCCCGAGAAGGCGGTGCGGGAGTTCTTCCGCTCCATGGCCGAGATGGACCTCATGACCTACCTGAAACACACAGAGCCCCAACTCTATAAGATGGCCCAGAGGGGCGAATACGAGCCTGACCGCTACGCGCTCCTGGACTACGACCGGTACCAGGTAACGGATATCCGCACCGAACTGGTGAGCGAGGGCGAGGACGTGGCGGTGGTCAGGGTGATCGGCGGGACCTTCCGGGGGCGAAACGAGATGGGGGAAGAGGAGAGCGAGGTCGACTTCTCCCAGTATCCCCGCGAGATCAAGCTCATAAAGATCGAGGACACCTGGGTAGTCGCGGATTACGGCGTGATGAAGTTGCCCTATCCCCTCCCCGAGATCCTTCCGGAAGGCGAGGAGACCGTGCCGTCGGAGGAACCCCAGCCCGATTGATCGCCCGGCCCTCGATCCCCGGTCGAGCGATTCACGGATGCTGTATCCTTGAGGTTGTAATATACTTTCGGCATTACCTCCGGCGGGCGCGGGACGAGGCCACGACGGCCCGAGGGAGGAGGGATGGCAACGCCGGGGGTAGAAACCGGGCGGAGCAGTAAAGGATGCGGACGGGAAAAGGGAAGAAGATGGAAGACAGGAAAGAAAGGCATGGAGAGCACCCCGGGATAAAGGGGAGCGGAGGGAGGGCCTTCGTCGGAAAGGCCACGATCTTGATCTGCGCCTTGGCCGCTCTAACCCTGATGGCATCGGGATGCGCCGGATGGCGGAGCGGCTCCACCTTCCGGGGAGAATTCAACCCGGAGGACAAAGACCCCGTCACCGCGGTGAAGAAGTTCTTCGCCTCCATGGAGTGGAAGAAGACCGTGGACGAGAAGGGAAACACCGTGCCCGACCCCGACCAGGGGAGGGACTTCGATCTTTTCCTGGAAGTGGTGAACCCGGACTATCTGAAAGACCCCCAGGGAATGGTCATCGACAGCTCCGACCTGGAGAAGTTGAGGCAGGAATGGAATTCCCGGGAATGGGAGATCGAGTTCAGAGATATCCAGCTCGAGGAGAAGAGCAACGACGGCAGGGAGGCGGTGGTGGAGATCACCGGCGGGAGCGTCCGCTATATAGGCAAGAAGATGTTCAACACCCCTGAATACAAGGTGGACGATTTCGGCCACAAGAAGGGTGAGATCTACCTGCGCTGGTACGACGACCCCGCCAACGACCCCTTGACCAGGCTCCTGCCCGACAAGGCCGGGCCCCGCTGGGTTATCGTGGGAGGCCTCGACCTCTCCGAACAGGGAGAGTACCGCTGGGGAGAGACCGGTTGAAAGACCGCGACCGGGGACGAGAAGAAGTAAACCGGCTTCGCTTCCCACCCCGTCTATAGATCCAGCATCATTTTCGGCTTCATCGACGGCTTCGTTGCCCGGGCGTCCCGGCCAGCCATCGTTTTCCAGGATCCCGATGAAGCGAGGCCTCGGCAACCGGCGCCCCCGTCAGCCATGGGACTGAAGACGGTTCGGCGGGATCAGTCCAGGTACCGGATCTCCGCCTCGGCTTTCCCTCCCTCCACCACCAGGACCGCGTAGGAGAGGCGGGAACTGAAGCGCAGGTCGGTGGGGGTTCCCGGGTTGACCAGCAACACTTCTCCCTTCCACTCCACCTTGGGTTGATGGGTGTGGCCGTAGACCACCACCCCCACGTCGCTGAACAGGGACATCACCCTTCTCTCGATGCCCAGGGGCGCTCCACCTCCATGGGCCAGGCCGATGCGCAAGCCCTCGACGGCGATGACCCTGGTCTCGGGGAGAGACCTCGCCACCTCCGGAGCGTCCATGTTCCCCCTCACCGCCACGGTGGGCGCCAGCTCTTCCAGTTCGTCGATTACCCGAAGGTCCACCAGGTCTCCAGCGTGGAGGATCAGGTCGCATCCCTCGAGTTCCTTCAGGAGCCTCGCGGGCAGGCTGGGCGCCACCTTGGGGATATGGGTGTCGGAAACGATACCTATCCTCTTCATCGACTACCTCTACCGGACCAGCCATCCCTGCCGGCTTTTTCCTCCCGATGCCCACGGCTTTCCTTCCAGGCAATCGGGAAGCTTTCACCAAGGCAAGCCTAAGGGCAATGACCTTCCCTTCGGCCGGACGCCAGGAACAGTTATATAATGATATGGGCCCAAGCGAAAGGAGCAAGACATGATCCACAAGAAGAAGAAGGAGCTGCGGAAAAAGATACAGGAACTCAGGGACAGCATAGACCCGGAAAAGAGAAGGGAACTATCGCTCAGGATCATGGAGCGGCTCTGGAGTCTCCCCGAGATAGCATCCGCCCGGACCCTCCTGTTCTTCATCTCGTTCCGCAGCGAGGTGGACACCATGCCCATGATCCGGCGCGCCCTGGAGGAGGGAAAGAGGGTGTGCGTCCCCTGCACCGAACCCGAGACCAGGGGGATGGTGGCCTCGCTCATAGAGGACTTGGAGAACGACCTGGAACTGGGCAACTACGACATCTGGGAGCCCCGCCGGGAATGCACGAGGCCGGTGCCCCCGGAGGAGATCGACGTGATCCTGGTCCCCGGGGTGGCCTTCGACCTGCGGGGAGGGAGGCTCGGCTATGGCGGAGGGTATTATGACCGGTTCCTGGAGAAGTGCCGGGACGGATGCGCCCTGATAGCCCCCGCCTTCGAGATCCAACTCGTGGACCGGGTGCCCTGCGCCGACCACGACGTGCACATCCACAAGATCGTCACCGAGGACCGGGTCATCGAGTGTTCCCGTTGCGCCGGAAGGCAACCGGACGAGGTGTCAGAGCCGAGGGAGCTGCAGGAAGTGCAGGACTGAGCCCCCTGGCCCCGAGGTCCCATCCAGGCGTAAAACACGGGAACCCTTCTGAGAACGGTTTTTCCATAAAATCCCTCTCCGCTCCCGAGGGCGCGAGTTTCCTTTCGATGTTATAATCATCGCCGTGGCCCTTACCCGTCACCGACCAGGATGAATGGGCACAAGCCAGTATTGTTCCCCGCGAGAGGAGTGAGCCCCATGCCGATGCTGTCCCTGGAGGACGGAGATGCGGACCGACGGGGGGAGGAGAAGGCTCTTATCCCGCCGGGAGCTGATGCTGTTCCTGGCCGTCGTCGGGCCCGGCATCATCGTCAACATGGTGGACACCGATGCCGGGGGTATCGCCACCTACTCCGTCTCCGGGGCCAGGTACGGATATGACCTCCTCTGGGTGCTCACCATCACCGGCCTCTTCCTCATCATCATCCAGGAAATGGTAGTGCGCCTGGGGATGGTGTCGGGAAAGGGCCTTGCGGCGCTGATCAGGGAGAAGTTCAGCCTCCGCATCACGGCCGCCATAATGCTTGCCCTCCTGTTCACGAACTTCGCCAACACCGTGTCCAATTTCGCCGGCCTGGCCGCATCGCTGCAGCTGTTCCACCTCCCTCCCATCATCTTCCTGCCACCCCTCGCCTTCTTCATCTGGTGGCTGGTGGTGAAGGGCACATACCGCAGGGTCGAGAAGACCTTCCTGGTCATCTCCCTCGTCTACATCGCCTACATCATTTCGGCTTTCCTCGCCCGGCCGGACTGGGGCGACGTGGGAAAGTCACTGGTGGTCCCCTCCCTGAGACTGGAAACCCCCTTCCTGGTCCTGGCGGTGACCAACATAGGGACCACCATCGCCCCCTGGATGCTCTTCTACCAGCAGGCCTCCATCGTCGACAAGGGCCTCGACGCGGAGAAGCTGGCCTACGAGAGGGCGGACACCGCCATCGGGGTGATATTCGCCATCGGCGTGGGGATGTTCATCATAATCTGCTGCGCCGCGGCCTTTTACTACAACCCGAACATCGGAGCCATAACCATCACCACGGGCGAGGAGGCGGCGGCCGCGCTGGCCCCGGTGGCGGGCAAGAACGCATCTTACCTCTTCGGCTTCGGCCTCCTGTCCGCCTCCCTCTTCGCCGCCTCCATCCTTCCCCTGACCACCGCCTACACGGTGTGCGAGGCGTTCGGGTGGGAAGCGGGCATCGACCACCCCTACGAGGAGGCGCCCCAGTTCTACTTCATCTACACCGCCCTCATCGTGGGAAGCGCCCTGGTAGTGCTCATCCCCCGCATGCCCCTCATCTTCCTCATGGTCTCATCCCAGACCCTCAACGGCATCCTCTTGCCGGTGATAGTCATATGTATGATGATTCTTATAAACGACCGGGAGATCATGGGAGAATTCGTGAATTCGCGACGTTTCAACGTGGCGGCATGGATCATGGTGGGCGTACTGGTGATCATCAACGCGGCGATGATCATCTCCACTTTCGTCCCATCCTGAACGGTGACCCGCGGAAGGAGGGGGTGAGCCCTTGGACGACGAGGAACTGGTAGGCCTTCTCTCGCTGGTGAAAAGGCAGGTTTTCGACTCCGAAGCCAACGATATAGGCCATGTCCAGGACCTGGCGGTGGACCTTGAGGGATCTCCCCCTCGCATCACCGACCTGGCCGTGCACCTGAGCTGGACCGACCGGGTGGGCGACATCCTCCTTCCCCGTGCAGTCGAGGACATAGTGCTCTTGATCCCCTGGTCAGAGGTGCAGTCCTGGGACCACGAGGGCTTTCGGCTCGGCTCCCCTCACCCTGATCTGCCCGTCAACTCCGCCGAGGGAAAAGTCCTCCTGCGGAGAGACCTGCTCAACAAGCAGATCCTGGACGAGGAGGGCAACCGGTTGCACCGGGTGGACGACGTCCTGCTGAGGCGGGAGGGAATGCTTCTCCTGTTGGAAGGACTCCAGGTGGGAGCCGAATGGCTGCCCCTGGGCGGAAAATTCAACGACCTCCTTTCCCGCCTGAAGAAAAAGTACGGCAGGGAGCACGACGAGGGTGAGGCCAAGCTCGTGCCGTACCAGGCCATACTCCGGGTGGACGAGGAGGCCATAACCATCCGGTCGAGGCTGTGAGCAAAACCTTGTCTCCCTGGCGCCGGTCGCCGCGGAAGATGAGCGCCCTCGTCCCACCCACGTACCTGAAGGCAGCTGGCATCCAATCTCCATGCCGGGCAGGGCCGCCTGCTGTTTCTCCCTCAGAGTTCCGGGCCACCGGCGAAGCTTGCTGGAACGATTTACCTATAGGCCGCGGGCGCGACACCCGGGAGCGGGAGAAAAAGCGGGGCTTGACGCGGGAACACCGAGGGCCGGAACGCGTGACCCCCGGTGCTTAAAATCCCATATCCTGCCAATGACACAATATCCATTTACTTCCATCAACGGGCCCGGATAAGAACCTACCGTTTTTTATCGGTCAGCCACCCAATAATCTCCTTCCCACGCCCATGGCGAGGGAATAAAATATCTCGAGGGGGTTGCGGCTAATTTCCGTCGACAGAAAACGGACACGGACACCGAGACAAGAGGAGGCCAAGTGGAAGTTTTCTCGTGCTTCCGAAAACGCGCTTCGTGGGCCACCAGGCTCGCAACGGCCTTCCTCACCATCTTGCTCCTGGTGTCCCTGGTCAACTCTCCCGCCGTCTCGGCAAGAACCGCCCGAGGGCCGCAGAACGGGCTCTCCAACCCCCTCTCGCAAGACGACTACGTGGTGGTCTCTTCCTGGGGTAGGTCTTACCTGGCGGAGAACGGCCAGGGGAAAAGGCTTCTTTACCTCGAGGGGGACGCCTACCGGAGAGGTTACGCCACCGGCAAGCTGTGTCCCCGCTCCGTGTACCGCATGACCCATGACTTCATCTTCAACATGGTGAGCGAGATGCTGCCCCGGGTCCTGGGCGTCGAGCTCGACCCCCAGGCCATCCAGCAGCTCCTGAGGTTCATCTGGCCCCTCTGCCAGGTGGTGGTCATGGAACAGGGAGAACCCGTCACGCACAACCTGGGGACGGGTCAACTCCGCGTCGACCAACCTCTGCCGCCCAAAGCCAACGCGCCAGCCGCCACGGCTCAAGCCCCCCCCAAGCCCGCCGAAGCGGCTCCCAAGCGGCTCACACGCCTGGAGCAGTTGCGGCTGG
>JBBFMI010000100.1:0-7142 GCA_037478635.1 Candidatus Geothermincolales bacterium
GCCCTTGTCGATGGGTCGACCGAGGCCGTCGAACACCCTGCCCAGAAGGTCCCGGGAAACCGGGAGCTCCAAGCCCCTCCCAGTGAAACGAATCTTGGTCTGGGCTATGTTGAGCCCGGTGGTGGACTCGAAGGACTGGACCAGGACGACGTCCTCCTCCACTTCCAGCACGTTGCCGTAACCGACGGACCCGTCGGGGAACTCCACCTCCACCAGCTCGTTGTACTTGGCCCCCTCCACCCCTTCCACCAGGATCAGGGGACCCACTATCTCCCTGACGGTCATGTATTCCTTCATTATCTCCCTCACTCCCTTTCCGTCCGGAAAAACCCTATCCGGCCGAAACGACGGGTTCTGGCCTCATTTCTCTTTCTTCTCGCTCGCCAGCGCCCCCTCGCCCTCCTTGATCCTGGTCTCCAGGCGGTCCAGCCTGTCCAGCTCGGACTCGGGGATGAACTTGGCCCTGGCGATCTCCTCCCTCACCGGGTGCCTTAAGATCTCCGCGATATTCCAGCCCGCATCGAGCTGGTCCTTCGCCCAGTGATGGAAGGCCAGGATGACCCTCAACAGCCTGAACTGCTTTTCCAGCGAGGTGAAGGCGTCGGCCTCGTCAAAGGCGTTCTGCTGGAGGAAATCCTCCCTGATGGAGCGGGCCGTCTCCAGCAGCAGTCTCTCCTCGTCGGAGAGGGCCTCGATCCCCACCAGCCTGACGATCTCCTGGAGCTCGGCCTCCCTCTGGAGGATCTCCATGGCCTCCTCCCGCAGCTCGCCGAAGGAGGGATCCACCGCCTCGGACCAGTACTCCTTGGTCTTCTCCATGTAGAGGCTGTAGCTGTTGAGCCAGTTTATGGCGGGGAAATGGCGGGCGAAGGCGAGCTTGTCTTCCAGGCCCCAGAATACCTTGACCACCCGCAGCGTGGCCTGGGTGACCGGCTCGGAAAGGTCTCCGCCCGGAGGGGACACGGAGCCTATGGCGGTGACGGAGCCCTCCCTCCGGTCCTTGCCCAGGCAGACCACCCTCCCGGCCCGCTCGTAGAAGGCCGCCAGGCGGGTGCCCAAATAGGCTGGATAACCCTCCTCGCCGGGCATCTCCTCCAAGCGGCCGGATATCTCCCGCAGGGCCTCCGCCCAGCGGGAGGTGGAGTCGGCCTGCAACGCCACGTGGTAGCCCATGTCCCGGAAGTTCTCGGCGATGGTTATGCCCGTGTACACCGAGGCCTCCCGGGCCGCCACCGGCATGTTGGAGGTGTTGGCTATCAACACGGTACGGAGCATGAGGGGCTGGCCGGAATAGGGGTCGGTCAGCTCAGGGAACTCCAACAGGACGTCGGTCATCTCGTTGCCCCGCTCCCCGCATCCCACGAAAACCACGATCTGGGCGTTGGCCCACTTGGCGATGGCGTGCTGGAGCACCGTCTTTCCCGACCCGAAGGGTCCGGGCACGCAGGCCGTGCCGCCCTTGGCGACGGGGAAGAAGGTGTCAACGATGCGCTGGCCGGTCACCAGGGGCTCGTAGGGAGCCAGCTTTTCGGCATAGAGGCGCGGCTTTCTCACCGGCCACCGCTGCATCATCTGCACCGGCACCTCTCCCCTGGAGGTCTCGACCACAGCTATGTCGTCGACTACGGTGAACTCTCCCTCCGCGATGTGTACCACCCTTCCCTCGACGCCGACGGGAACCATTATGCGGTGCTGTATCACCGGGGTCTCCTGGACGACGCCCAGCACATCGCCGGGGCCCACCTCCTCCCCCTCCTTCACCAGGGGATGGAAATGCCACCTGCGTTCCCTGTCCAGGCCCGGTTCCTCCACTCCCCTCACCACGAAGTTGCCGTGTTTATCCCTGATCTTGTCCAGGGGCCTCTGGACGCCGTCGTATATGGAGGTGAGAAGTCCCGGCCCCAGCTCCACGCTCAAAGGTTCACCGGTGCTGATCACCTCGTCGCCCGGACCCACTCCGGCCGTCTCCTCGTAAACCTGGATGGAAACGCGGTCGCCCCTGAGCTCGATGATCTCGCCCATGAGGCGTTCCTTTCCCACCTTCACCAGGTCGAACATCTTGGGCCTGGGAAGGCCCCGGGCCACCACCAGGGGTCCGGAAACTTTGACCACCACGCCCGCTTCCTCGGACATCTCCTTCATCTCCTTCGTCGCCCACTCGCTAACGAAACCTTTTCGATTCCTCTCACAGCTCGGCCCCCACCGCCCTCTGGACCTTGTCGCGGATCCTGGCCAAGCCGATCCCTCGAGGTCCGGTGACGGCGGGTATTACCAACACCACCGGCATTCCCTCCAGGGGCGGAAAATCCCTTTTCGCCCGCCTTATCGCCTCGAACACCGGCTCGGTGATCATGATCACCGCGTACTTTTCCTTGTCCACCTCGTCCCAGAGCCGGGGGCCGTCTTCCGGCACCTCGGCCACGAACACGTCCACCCCCACCGCCTTGAAGCCCAGGGTGGAGGTGCGGCCCCCGATCATGGCCACCTTCATAGCCTGCCCTCCAACTCCTCGGTGTACAGCCTCCGGAGAACCTTCTCGATCTCCTCGGGGGAGAGGTTGTGCAACTTGCCCATGAGAAGCACCCTGAGCACGGTCACCTCGTTCTCCCGGGCCCTGACGTAGGCGAATATGGGCTCAACCCCCACCGAGATCCTGCGGGCCCTTGCCGCGAGCTCCATGAGCAGGTCGTCAGCCCGGCGGTCGAAATCGGTGAGGCGTCTCCTGTCCTCGTAGGCCTCGAGAAGTCTCAGCAGCTCCCGGGAATAGGGCATGGATTCGAGCCTCTTGATCATCGTCTCCCAGGGCTCGTTGTATAGCCTCAGGAGCTCGGAGGGTTTTATCTCGCCTCCCTCCACCAACACGCCCTCGAGGAACGACGGGTCCTTGTCCACGAACTTTGCCCTCACCAGCGCCTTGAGGTTGGCCAGGTCTATGGAGAGGGTCGTGAACTTGATAAGGAGCGGGTTCCCCTCCATCTTCGCCAGCTGGAGCCGGTGACGGAGGAAGTACCTGTCGCACAGCGCCTCCAGGTCCTCCGGGGACAGGGTTTTTCCGGCCACCTCCTCCACCAGCTCTCGGTAAGGGGAGGGCAAGCTGGAGGGTTGGGCGATCCCCTTCCTGAGGAGATCCACGTCGAGCTTGCCCACCTCGGGCAGAAGCCCCTTTTCTCCTCCGCCCATCTCCGCCTTGAGCAGGACCTTCAGGTTGTGGAAGTCGTACTTGCAGAGGAAATATTCGAGCAGGTAAGAACCCCTGGGCAGTATTTCTCCCAGGTACCGGTAGACGTCCCTCAGGTAGCGGAGAAGGCCGGCGTCAACCTCGGCCGCCGTCTTGGCTCCTGCCAGGTAGGAACCGACGTCCACCTCCTCGAGGATCCTCAGCGCCTCTTCGAAATCGGCCTCCAGCAGCCTCACCAGGCGGTGGGGGGAGAGAAGGCCCGCCTCCACCACCCTTATACGGCCCACCGCGTGGCCGTATCTCACCGGCTCACTGAACCCCCTGAGGGCGCGTATGGTGGGTCGGCTCACGGCCACCGCCGGGCCCTCGGGCTTCGGGGTGGCCGATATGGATCCCCACTTCCTGTCGGCCTTACCAAAAAACCTCATTTAACGATCGCTCCCGAAAAGAATGCCGATCAATTCCTCTTCGTGTCGCTCCCGCAGCTCGCGCACGAGGGTATCCAGGGTGAGGTTGACGGCCACCCCACCCCTGCGGAGCACCACGCCCCTTTCCGCCGGCACCCTCTCCTCCGACAGCGTGAGGGGTTCAAGGCCCTTCTCCTTAAGTGCCCGGTTGACCTCGTCCAGGATGCCCTTCTCGAGCAGGTCCGCGTCAAAGGAAGATGGTACCAGCTCCTCGCCACCTCCCGCGTTGGCGAGGATAAGGCCCTTGAGCCAGGCGCCGTATTCCGCCTCTTCCCACTGGAGAAAGAGCTCCCTCGCCTTCCTCACGGAGGCGTTGAGGATCTCCTCCTTGGCCTGGGAAAGGAGCATCCTGGACTGCATCCTCGCCTGGCTCAGGATCCTCGACCTCTCCCTTTCCGCCCTCTCGGAGTAAGACCGCAGGATCTCCTCTCTCCTCTGCTCGGCGGCCTCCTTCCCTTCCCGCTCGATCCGTTCGGTCTCCTCCCGGGCACGGGCGAGGATCTCCTCGGCCTCCCTGCGCGCCTCTTCCTCTATCTTCTCCAGGAGTTTTTCCAGCGACATCTCTATATCCCCGTCATCATCAGAGGCCAACCTCTACCGCGGGCCCGGAATCAATACGTGCCCCGCACCACCACCATCAGGAGGATGATGGTCACGATGAAGGCGAGGACCGCGTAGGTCTCCACCAGGGCCGGGAGCACCAGAGCCCTACCGGCCTCCTCCCTTCTCTTCGCCACCATCCCCGCGGCCCCCATGGCGGTCAGGCCCTGGTAAATGGCGGAGACACAGCAGTTGAAGGCCACCGGGAGGCAGGAGAGGAAAATCTGGAATCCCCTCAAGCCCTCCAGGGCGTCCCATCCTCCACCGGGCTTCATCACGAAGACCACGAGCACGCCGGTGATAAAACCGTAGATGCCCTGGGTTCCCGGGATGGCCACCAGGGGAAGTAGGGGACCGAACTTCTCCGGGTCCTCGCTAAGTATCCCCGAGGCCACGTTGGCCACGTAGGTGATCCCCATGGCCGAACCGATGCCTCCCCCGATCACCGCCACGGCGGCTCCCAACAGGGCCCAGTGCAACCCAGTGAGTCCCGCGAAGGTGCTCATTCCTTACCTCCTTGTTCCCTCGATGACCGTCTTCCGAGTAGTAAGCCCAAAGGGGGTGAAGGGTGCCCCCCCATCCTCGTAGAACTTGCCGAAGAACTCCACGTACTGAAGCCTGAGGGGATGGACGAAGGCGCCCAGCAGGTTGATGACCACGTTGAATAGATGTCCCCCCAAAAGGATCAGGAAGAGGAAGATTATCCCCAGGCCGGGGATGCCCAAGAAAAGGGATCCCATCCTGTTTATCACGTCACCGATGGCCATGGTGGCCAGCCCCAGGGCGAAAAGGCGCAGGTAAGAGGCGACGTCGCCGATGGTGCCCCCGAAGGCGTTGTACAGGTTATAGAGGCCGCCGAAGAACTTGCCCAGCCAGGATTTTGCCCCCACGTTGCTCAAGAAGACTATCCCGGCTGCCCCCGCCGCCATTATGTACAGGCCTGCCTTGAGCGCGGGATCGGACTTCAGGGCGCCTCCCACCGCGGTCACCGCCAGCCCCAGCCAGAGGACGAGGGTGGTTCCCTGCTCGCAGAAAGCCCTCCAGGGAGAGTTCCACCTGGCGTTGTCGTACATCTCGATGGCCGTGCCCAGGGAGATGTGCAGCAGCCCCAGGGCACAGCAGAAACCCATGTAGGGAAGGGGATTGAAGAGGGGGTCGAAGGTCCCCTTGAACTGCAAGAAGCGGGGAAACCTCTCCGGCTCGGTGGCGAAAATACCGAAATAGCTCCGGGTGAGCACGCCCCCCAAGATGGTGGCCATTCCCCCGTACATGAAAAGGCGAAGGAAACGCCGGACGTTCTCGCTCACGTCGAGCTTTTTCAGAAGAAACCAGAAGGCGAGGGTGAGGACCACCCCGTAGCCCACGTCGGCCATGCACATGCCGAAGAAGAAGACGAAGAAAGGCGCCATCACCCAGGTCGGGTCCGTCTCCTGGTAGTTGGGAAGGCCGAAAAGGCGCACCAGGCTCTCCACCGGATGCAGAAGCCTGCGATTGACTAAAGCCGTGGGAGGCACCTCGCCCTCTTCGGGTTCCTCGAAGCTCACCACCACGTCCTCCCCCAACCTACGCAGGCTTTCCGCCACTCCCTCGGCCTCTTCTTTCCTGACCCATCCCTCTACCAAGAAGGCCCTCTGGGTATGGAGGAAATCCCCTTTCACCTCTTCCTTGAGGAGTTGGTTGTAGAGGTAATCGTTGAGCAGGAGGAGCTTCTCTTTGAGCGGGACCAGGGAGCGGATCTCCTCCACCAGCCTCTCGCGCTCCGCCGAGTTCTCCTCCATCGCCTTCTCCAGGGAGATTATCCTTTCCCTGACCGTCCCCCTTTCCACCTTCATCAATACATCCTCCACACCCCACCTCTGGCCGATGGATTCAAAGGCCTCGACGTGGGAACGGTGCACGAATGCGATGATGTAGACCTTGTCGTAAGAACGGGACACCTCCGTCCAGTCCGACGGGGGGCATTCCCTCTCCAGCTCCTCCGCCCAACCATCCAGCCTGTTGGGGGGGATGGCGATGAACCGTCCCGTCACCGTGGCGGGGGAACCGATCTCCTCGAAGGCCGCGTCCAGGTCCTGCCAGGGAAGGAGGGCTTCCCTCTCCCTCTCCAGCTCCGACCGCCGGTGTTCGAGCTCTCTTATCCGGGCATCCAAACCCTCTCCCTTCCGGTAAACCTCATCGAGGTCGATTTCTCCTTTGACCCGCAGGTAATCCTCTAGGGTGAAATGGACCCGGGGCCTGACCATGCTGGACAAAAGTCCCCGCGGCTTCTCCTCGAAGCGCTCTACGAGCTCGATGAGGAAATCGACGCGGGAAAGCTCCAGGCGCAACCTCCTGGTCTCCGGGACGTACCCATCCAGCTCGAGCCCTACTTCGGGTTCAAGGGTGGACGGATCGACGAGGGACGGAAGACTCCTCACCTGTACCGCCCCCAGGCGGTGGAGTTCCTCGACCAGCTCCTCCCGCTTGCTCCGGGGAGCCGCTATCTCGATCTTCACCATGGGGACTACGGCCATCTCTCCCCCCTACCGAGCAAGTTCTCTCAGCCTTTCCAGCAGGAAATGCGCCGCCCCGCGTATCCCTTCCTCGGAGTCCCCGAGATATTCCCGCCTCTGTTCTTCAGCCTCTTTTCTCACCCGCTCGGCTTCCCGGGAAGCCTCTTCAACCGCCTCCCGGAAAAGGGCCTGGCCTTCCTTCCTCGCCGCCTCCTCGGCCTGCTCCACCACGCGGCGGGCTTCGACCCTCGCCTGCTGAACCATCTGGCGGGCCCTCTCGCCAGCCTCCTCCACCAGGCCCTGGGACCTGGTCTCCGCCTCCCTGATCCTCTTTATCCTTTCCACCACCGTCCTGCCCATCTTTCCTCCTGACCGAGATCCGAGGACGATCGATCGGGATACGAG
>JBBFMI010000101.1:0-7139 GCA_037478635.1 Candidatus Geothermincolales bacterium
GAAGATCGCCTGGGAGAAAGCCGGGATCATCAAGGAGGGAGGGGTAGTTATCTGCGGGGTGGGGGAAGAGGAGCTGTTCCAGATCATCGAAGGGGAGGCCGAGACCAGGGGCGCCACCATATACAGGCTGGGCTGGGATTTCCAGGTGATGTACCGCCTGGCCTACGGCCTCGATTCTGGCCGGGTGGGGCAGGTGGTGGGCATAAAGGGTCTCTTCCGGGATTACGGGGAGCTCTTCGTACCCCTCCTCGGGGAACACCAGGCCGCTAACGCCGCCTGCGCCGTGGCGGCATGCGAGGCCTTCTGTGGGTCGCCCCGGGGCATATCCGCCCAGGAAGTGGAGCGGGGGATGTCCAAGGCCAGGAACCCCGGACGCCTGGAGGTGGTCTCCTTGAACCCCCTGGTGATACTCGACGGGGCCCACAACCCCCAGGGAGCGGAAAGACTTGCCCAGGTGCTCTCGGGGGACCTGGATTTCCGGAGGTTGATACTGGTTTTTGGGATCATGGAGGATAAAGACGCCGGAGGTATCCTCGCCCACCTGCTTCCCCTGGCATCGGAGGTGGTGTTCACCCGCAGCTCCACTTCCCGCTCCGCCGACCCCCACAAGCTGGCGGAGGCAGTCCGGAGAAGGAAGCCCGTGCACGTGGTGGACTCGGTGCCGGAGGCACTCAAACGGGCCAAGGCCCTGGCGGAAGTGGACGACGCGGTCTGCGTGACCGGTTCCCTCTACCTGGTGGGGGAGGCAAGGACTGCCCTGGGGCTCCGCTGGTAAGGGGGTCCCGGGGGAGTGTGGCCGGCCATTGCTCGGGTTTGGTGACGACCACTGGAGACATGGCACTCAGGAGGAGGTAGAAGGAGGAAAGATGGCTAGCGAGAGGACACTGGTGTTGATAAAGCCCGACGGGGTGAAGAGGGGTTTGGTAGGGGAGATAATCTCCCGTTTCGAGAGGCTGGGATTGAGGATAGTCGCCATGAAGCTCATGCGGGTGGACGAGGAGCTGGCCTCCCGGCATTACGCCGAGCACCGGGAGAAGCCCTTCTACCCGGAGTTGGTCTCCTTCATAACCTCCGGAGAGGTGGTGGCCATGGTGCTGGAGGGAGAGTCAGCGGTGACCGCCGTCCGGAAGGTGATGGGGGCCACCAACTGCCTGGAGGCGGCCCCGGGGACCATCCGGGGAGACTTCGGGCTGGGCATCACCCAGAACCTGGTCCACGGCTCCGACAGCCCGGAGAGCGCCGCCCGGGAGATCTCCCTGTTTTTCCCCGACCTCGACGGGGATTGAACCGGAAAGGGATGCGAACCTTCCACTGCCACCGGCCTTTGTTCCCCGGGTAGGTCCTTTACCGAGGAGGGCCCAGCCCGATTCGTGTCCGTGGGTATCCACCAGGGACTTCGCGGGAACAGAACATGGCTTAGGCCCGTCACCATATACCCGGGAGCGCTCCCATCGGTATGATAAAATTACTTCCGGTAAAACTTACCTGCAAAAGGATAAGGACCGGAAGAGGATGCGGCCTGCGGGCCGTTAAAAATATGGTCGGAAGGTGATGCCATGTTTTCCTCCTGGGAGATGCTGGGCAAGGACATGGCCATAGACCTGGGCACCGCCAATACCCTGGTCTACGTGCGGGGCAAGGGAATCGTCCTCAACGAGCCCTCCGTGGTGGCCATAAACACGTCAAACGGCGCCATCCTGGCGGTGGGGGCCGAGGCGAAGCGCATGATAGGGAGGACGCCCGGTCACATCGTGGCGGTGCGCCCCCTCAAGGACGGGGTGATCGCCGACTTCGACGTGACCGAGAAGATGCTCCGCTATTTCATCCAGAAGGTGCACCGGCGACGCCTCTTCGCCCGACCGAGGGTGGTGGTCTGCGTGCCTTCCGGCACCACCGGGGTGGAACAGAGGGCGGTGGAAGAGGCGTGTATCCAGGCGGGGGCCAGGGCAGCCTACATCATAGAGGAGCCCATGGCGGCGGCCATCGGGGCGGGCCTCCCCATCCACGAGCCCACCGGGAACATGGTGGTGGATATCGGAGGGGGCACCACTGAGGTGGCGGTCATATCCCTGGGCGGCATAGTCACCAGCGAGTCCATCCGGGTGGGTGGAGACGAGATGGACGAGGCGGTGGTCAATTATATAAAAAGGGAGTACAACCTGATGATAGGCGAACGCACCGCCGAGGAGCTCAAGATCAAGATAGGATCAGCCTTCCCGGTGAACGATGACCTTAGCGCCGAGATACGGGGAAGGGACCTGGTCACCGGGCTCCCCAAGACCATCGTGGTGATGGCGGAGGAGATCCGGGAGGCCATAGAGGAGCCGGTCTCCGCCATAGTGGAGGCGGTGAAGACCACGCTGGACAAGACGCCGCCGGAGCTGGCTTCGGACATCATGGAAAGGGGGATAGTGCTCACCGGGGGTGGGGCGCTGCTGGCGGGCCTGGACGAGAGGTTGCGCCATGAGACGGCCATGCCGGTGGTGGTCACCGATTCGCCCCTCTCCGACGTCGCCCTGGGCTCGGGGAAGTGCCTGGAGGAGTTCGAGATCATGAAGAAGGTCCTCATCTCTTCCTCCAGGCATTGAGCCGGGGCTTAAAGGTCATGATAGAGGAAAGAAGAAACCGCCGCGCAGCTTTACTGATCACCCTCATCGTTGTCAGCCTTCTGGTGATGACCTTTTATTCCCGTGAGTCGGATAACGGCCTGCTGCACCGGTTGCAGAGGTTTTCGGCCGACCTGATATCTCCCGTGCAGAAGCTGGTGAGCACCTTGTTGAGCCCGGTACGGGGGGGCATCGAGTTCCTGTCCGACCTGGGAAGGGCCAGGACGGAGAGGGACGAGCTCCGGGACAAGGTGGAGAGGATGGAGGACGAGCTCCGGCGCATGGCGGAGCTGGAGAGGGAGAACCGCCAGCTCAGGGAGATGATCCGGGTGAAGGACCATCGGCCCGACCTGGAGCTCATGGCGGTGAAGGTGATAGGGTCAAACCCCGATCTGTGGGAGAAGACGTTGATCATCGGGGCAGGATACGGTGACGGGTTGAAGGAATACATGGCGGTTCTGAGCGAGGACGGGAGCCTGGTGGGAAGGATAATAATGTGCACGGCGGAGACGAGCATGGTGCAGCTCATCACCGACGAGAAGAGCTCGGTGGGGGCGATGCTGGAGAGGAATTCGGAGATGGGCGTGGTCAAGGGGGATGGTACCGGTATCAGGCTGGAGCTTTTGAACCAGAACGCTGACGTGCAGACGGGCGACCTGGTCCTCACATCCGGCCTGGGGGGGACCTGTCCCTCTGGGATCCCCATCGGTACCATCCGGGAGATAAGCGAGAGGCGGCCTGACCTCTCGGTGGGCATACTGTTGGAGCCAAGGGCCGCCTTCAGCCGTTTGGAGAGGGTAATGGTGGTCCTTTCGCCCCTGCCGGCGGAGGTCCCGGCGGAACGGTAGAGGTGGGTACGTGGGCAGGCAGCGCCTGGTTTTCATCCTGGTTCTCCTGGGAGCAGTTCTCGTGGAGCTCACCGTGGCTCCCGAGATAGCCGTGGGCTCCGTTAAACCGGACATCCTGCTGACGGTGCTGGTCTGCTGGGCGATACTGGAAGGCCCACGTTCGGGAGCGGTGTTCGGTTTCTGGGGAGGTCTCCTGGAAGGCGTCTTCACCACCACTGCCCTGGGGGTCACGGCGTTGGTCAAGACCGTGGCTGGCTATCTGGTGGGAGAGGTCAGGCGAAGAATCATGTCCCGAACGGTGATCTGGCCCATGGCAGTGGTGTTTGTGACCTCCGTCCTCCACGAGGTGGCCAAGTTCGGCCTCTGGGCCATGCTGGGCATAGAGGGGAGGCCGGCCTTCCGCCTGGGAGTGGTGGCGGGCTTCGCCCTCTACAACACCCTCCTCACCCTGCTGGTGTACCCGGTGGTCCTCCGGCTGGCCCGGAGGGAGGAGGAGACCCTCATGTTCTGAGGGAGGGGATACGCGTGCCGTACAACCATCAGCGCAAGGGGGCCCTGGTACACAGGTTCACGCTTTACGTAGCTTTCCTGGCCCTACTGTGCCTGGTGCTGGTAGTGCGGCTCTGGTTCCTCCAGGTGGTGCAGGGCGAGAAGTACCGGGTCCTGGCGGAGGGCAACCGCATCCGGGAGGTGGCCCTGGAGGCCCAGAGGGGAGACATCCTCGATCGCAACGGGAGACAGATGGTGCTCAACCGTAACGCCCTGTGCATATTCGTCCTGCCCACCGAGTACGAGAAGCTGGAGGACAAGGAGGGGGAGATCCAGAGGCTGGCGGGGATCTTGGGGATGGTTCCGGAGGACATCAAGAGGAAACTGGACGCGGAGCGGGTCCAGCCCCACCGGCCGGTGCTGATCAAGAAGGACGTCGATCCGGTGGTGTGGTTCTTCATCAACGAGAGGCAGAGGGATTTTCCCTGGGTGATGGCGGAGACCATGCCGGTGCGTGAGTATCCCAAGGGCGAGGAGAGCCGGGCGGCGCATGTCCTGGGATATCTGGGGGAGATAACCGAGAAGCAGCTCCAGGAGTTATCCGAAAAGGGATACAAGGCGGGGGATATCGTGGGCATCTCCGGGGTGGAGGCCTACTACGAGGACCAGTTGAGGGGCCAGGACGGGAAGAGGATCTACGAGGTGAACGCCCGTGGTGTGCCGTTGAGGGTGCTGGGAGAGACCGATCCGACCCCGGGGAACACGCTGGTCCTGTCCCTGGACCAGGAATTGCAGAAGGCCGTGGAGGAGAGCCTCAGGTGGGGGATGGAGAGGGCCCGGGGCCTTTACGACCGGGAGAGGGGCAAGTTCTACAAGGCGCCGGGCGGAGCGGCGGTGGTATTGAACCCCAAGACGGGAGAGATTCTGGCCATGGCCAGTGAGCCCACCTTCAGCCTGAAGGAGTTCGTCGGCGGGATAGACGAGGAAGAGTGGAACAGGTTGAACGACCCGGCCAATAATTACCCACTCAACAACAGGGCGATCGTGGGACTCTATCCTCCCGGTTCCACTTTCAAGGTGGTCACCGCCCTGGCGGCCCTAATGGACCTGGGGGTGACCGCTTACACGCCTTACCACTGTAGCCACGTGTTCACCGAGGGGGAATTCGAGAATTACCCCAAGACGTGCTGGGGGACCCACGGCGCCCTCAATTTCATGGATTCCCTCATCCAGTCCTGCGACATCGTTTACTACCACCTGGGTTATCAGTTCTACCGGATGAGGAACAACGAGGGATGGAATACCCGCCTCCAGGATTACGCCCGCCTTTTTGGGTTAGGATCGGAGACGGGCGTGGACCTTCCCAACGAGTTCGCCGGACGGGTCCCCACCCCCCAGTGGAAGTGGGAGTTCAACCAGGGCAAGCCCGAGTACCAGCGGTGGTATCCCGGGGACACGGTCAACCTGGCGGTGGGGCAGGGCGACATACTCATAACCCCCTTGCAGCTGGCGGTGGTCTATTCGGCCATCGCCAACGGGGGTGCTTATTACCGTCCCCACGTAGGAAAGGAGATAAGGACCTGGCAGGGCGACACGGTGAGGGTGGTGGAACCGGAGAAGGTGGGCGACATCACCGATCCGCAGAACCCCATCGGGGTGTGGGTGAGCAGGTCTGCCCTGGAGACGGTGAGAGCGGCGCTCAAGGGGGTTACCCAGGGAAAGGGTACCGCGGCGGGCGCCTTTGCCGGCTTTCCCCTGCGGGAGATCCCGGTGGCGGGCAAGACGGGCACGGCAGAGGTGTACGGGAAACAGCCCTGCGCCTGGTTCGCCTGTTACGCACCGGCCGATGACCCACAATACGTGGTCGTGGTGATGATCGAGGAGGGCGGACACGGAGGCACTTCCGCCGCCCCCGTGGCCCGACGCATCCTGGAGCACGTCTTCGGACTGCCGCAGGGCCAGTTCGTGACCGGCGAGACGGATTAGGGGGTACACATGCCCAAGAGGCTGGCCAGGATAATGAGTCCCAAGGTCACCGAGAGGAGCCAGGCGGACGAGGTGGCTCGCCGGCTGGGAGCCCTGCCCCTGCGACACCTGGACTGGACCCTGATAAGCCTGACCTTCTTCCTGGTGGCTTTCGGCATGCTCATGCAGTACAGCGCCACCCGAACCGACATACCCGGCAACCCCGCCTATTACGTGATCCGCCAGGGCCTGGCCAGTTTCATAGGGATACCCCTCATGGCCGCATGTATAGCCCTGGATTATCGCCGGCTGAAGGTCGCCACCTTTTTCATCTACGGCATCTTCCTCTTCTTCCTCCTGGTGGTGTTCTTCACCGAGGCCACCATGGGTTCACAGAGATGGATACAGCTGGGTCCCTTCAACTTCCAGCCATCCGAGTTCTGCAAGCTGGTGCTGGTCCTGGTTCTGGCCAATTACCTGTCGGAGTCCAGAACGGACCCCCATACCTTACGCTGGTTCGCCATCCCGGTGGCGTGGTCCCTTCCCTACATGGTCCTGGTGTTCTTCCAGCCGGACCTGGGCACCACCCTGGTGATGGCCGCGATCCTCCTGGGCATGCTATTCCTTGCCGGATGCCGTATGCGGCACTGGCTGGGTCTCTTGGGAGCGGGCACCCTGGCCTTCGTCCTCGGATTCGCCTTCAAGCTGTTCAAGCCCTATCAGATCGAGCGTTTCACCGCCTTCCTGCGCCAGGACGTGGGGGTGCAGGAAGCGGGCTATCAACTGATGCAATCCAAGATAGCCATCGGTTCCGGGCAGCTGGTGGGCAAGGGACTGTTCCACGGTACCCAGACCCACCTGAATTTCATCCCGGCTCACCATACCGACTTCATCTTCGCCGTGATCGGCGAGGAGCTGGGCCTGGTGGGGGCGCTCCTGCTCATCGGGGCTTTCGCCCTGCTGATATGGAGGTTCCTGAGGATCGCCAACAACGCCCGCGACCTTTACGGGGCCATGATCGTGCTGGGCATCACCACCATGTTCGCCTTCCAGATCGCGGTCAACATAGGGATGACCATCGGCATCATGCCGATAACCGGCATCCCCCTTCCCTTCATCAGCTACGGTGGTTCCAGCCTCATGGTTTGCCTGGCCGCAGTGGGCCTGGCGCAGAGCGTGCACCTCCGTAGGTTCTCCCAGATATAACCGGGTTCGGGGGGATTTACTTTGG
>JBBFMI010000102.1:0-7130 GCA_037478635.1 Candidatus Geothermincolales bacterium
CTCCTCTTCCAGCCTCTGCAGGACCTGGGCGGGGTCTTTTTCCACGATCTCACCTCCAAAAAATCAAGGTAACCTTCCCGCTAAAAAACTTATTCCACCTCTTGACCTCGTCCGTCCATTATATTATCTTCTCTTTAGCACTCCCTCATAGAGAGTGCTAACAGCTGGGGAGGCAGAGTGATAATCCCGGTATTCTTGGATTCCGACAACGGATAGCTCTCCATCGGTCGTGCGTGTAGGAAAATCTGGAAGAAGGACAGGAGGGATGTGAGGATGAAGCTGAGGCCGCTGGGAGACAGGGTGATCGTGAAGCCCGGTGAGAGCGAGGAGAAAACGCCATCCGGACTGGTGATCCCCGACACCGCAAAGGAGAAACCCCAGCAGGGAACGGTCATCGCGGTGGGTCCTGGCCGTTACGAGGATGGTAAGTACGTCCCCATGGAGGTGAAGGAGGGAGACACGGTCATCTACTCCAAGTACGGCGGGACCGAGGTGAAGATCGACGGCGAGGAGCACCTCATCCTCAGCGAGAGGGACATCCTCGCGGTGGTTGAGAAGTGAGACGGGAAGATAGTGGACCGGACCAGTCCTGGACGAGGAGGATGATGCAGGATGGCTAAGGAGATCAAGTTCGACGAGGAAGCGAGACGCCTACTCGAGGCGGGCGTGAACAAGCTGGCGGACACCGTCAAGGTCACCCTGGGCCCCAAGGGGCGTAACGTGGTGCTCGAGAAGAAGTTCGGGGCCCCCGTGATCACCAACGACGGGGTCACCATCGCCCGCGAGATCGAGGTGGAGGACGTCTGGGAGAACTGCGGCGTCCAGCTGGCCAAGGAAGTGGCCACCAAGACCAACGACGTGGCCGGCGACGGTACCACCACCGCCACGGTCCTGGCCCAGGCCATGGTACGCGAGGGCCTGCGCAACGTGGCTGCGGGTGCCAATCCCATGGCCCTGAAGCGGGGCATCGACAAGGCCGTGGAGATGGTGGTGGAAGAGATCAAGAAGATGGCCAAGGAAGTGGAGACCAAGGAAGAGATCGCGAGGGTGGCCGCCATCTCCGCGGACTCCGAGGAAGTTGGCCAGATAATCGCCGATGCCATGGACAAGGTCGGCAAGGACGGCGTGATAACCGTGGAGGAATCCCAGACCTTCGGCATCAGCTTCGAGGTCGTGGAGGGAATGCAGTTCGACAAGGGTTACCTCTCCCCCTACATGGTGACCGACCCCGAGCGCATGGAAGCCGTCCTCGATGACCCCTATATCCTCATCGCCAACCAGAAGATCAGCGCCATCGCCGACCTGCTCCCGGTGCTTGAGAAGGTCATGCAGGCGGGCAAGCCTCTGCTGGTCATCGCCGAGGACGTGGAGGGAGAGGCCCTGGCGACCCTGGTGGTCAACAAGATCCGCGGGACCTTCCAGTCGGTGGCGGTGAAGGCGCCCGGCTTCGGAGACCGCCGCAAGGCCATGCTCCAGGACATAGCCATCGTAACCGGCGGACAGTGCATAAGCGAGGAGCTGGGCATAAAGCTGGAGAACGTCACCCTGGACATGCTGGGTAGGGCCCGCCAGGTGAAGGTGACCAAGGAGGACACCATCATCGTGGAGGGCCAGGGCGATCCCGAGGCGATCAAGGGCAGGATCAACCAGATCAAGGCCGAGATCGAGAAGTCCGATTCCGAGTTCGACCGCGAGAAGCTCCAGGAGCGCCTGGCCAAGCTGGCGGGCGGCGTGGCCGTGATCAAGGTGGGCGCCGCCACCGAGGTGGAGCTCAAGGAGAAGAAGCACCGCATCGAGGACGCCCTCTCCGCCACCAAGGCGGCGGTGGAGGAGGGCATCGTGCCCGGCGGTGGCGTGGTGCTGGTCAACGCCATCAACGCCATCAAGACCGATGATTTGGAGGGCGACGAGAAGACCGGCGCCGAGATCGTGAAGCGCGCCCTGGAGGAACCCCTCCGGCAGATCGCCAACAACGCCGGGGCGGAGGGTTCCGTGGTGGTGGAGAAGGTGAAGAGCTTGCCCCAGGGCCACGGGTTCAACGCCCTCACCGGCGAATACGTGGACATGGTGAAGGAGGGTATCATCGACCCGGCCAAAGTGACCCGTTCTGCTCTCCAGAACGCGGCCTCCATCGCCGGCCTGCTGCTCACCACCGAGGCCGTGGTGTGCGAGAAGCCGGAGGAGGAGAAGCAGGGCGCCGGCATGCCGCCGGGGATGATGTAATTGAGCCCGTGAGATAGGGGGAGGGGTAACCACCCCTCCCCCTCTTTTATCCGGTGCGGAATCAAGCTGATGTGGGGGTTGGCCGGATGCAAGAGCTGATCCCTCCGATCGCTATCTGATCGTGAATTTGCACCTCTCTCTTCACCGCGGCCACGGGGGCAAATATTCCTCAAGTCGTTCAATTTTCCGACGTTACGACCTACCCGTTTAAAACCAATCGGCCGAGGACTCCATATACAACTGGAGCAGGGTGCTTGGCAGGGCAGGAATGTCTATGGGAAACAGGTTTTTCCGATGGATGGGATGCTTGACACCCCCGGTAAGAATTATAGTAATGGTTATTTAATATAGGTTGAGTTCCGAGAAAACCGTGCTGCACGGCTAACAGGAAACGCACGCGGTTTTACCGGAATGCGTTTACGCCTTAACCGCGAGATTTCGATGTAGTCCGTTATAGGTCCCCGGTTTCCCTGATGGAGGTGTCACATGGAGATCGAGATCGGATTGGGAAAATCAGGCAGAAGGGCTTATGGTCTTGACGAGATATCCATTGTCCCGTCCCGGCGGACTAGGGACGCGGACGACGTGGACATAAGCTGGGAGATCGCCGGGTTCCGCTTCGAGTTACCTCTCATCGCCTCCGCCATGGACGCGGCGGTGGACGTCAACATGGCCATAGCCATCGGGAAGCTGGGGGGGCTTGCGGTGCTCAACCTGGAAGGCCTGCAGACGCGCTACGAGGATCCGCGCCCGGTGTTCGAGGAGATAGCTTCCCTCCCCGACGAGGAAGCCACCCGGGGAATACAGAGGGTATACCAGGAACCCATAAAGGAGGAACTGATCTACAAGAGGATCAGGGAGATAAAGGAGGGGGGAGTGGTGGCCGCGGCCTCCCTCACCCCCCAGAAGGTGGAACGGTACTACAAGGTGGCCCTGGAGGCTGGGCTTGACATCCTGGTGATCCAGGGGACCGTGGTGAGCGCCGAGCACGTCTCCACCCGCGCGGAGCCCCTGAATTTGAAAAAGTTCATATCGGAGCTGCCCATCCCCGCCATAGTGGGGGGATGCGCCTCCTATTCCACTGCCCTTCACCTGATGCGCACCGGGGCGGTGGGGGTGCTGGTGGGAGTCGGGCCCGGTGCGGCTTGCACCACCCGGGGCGTGCTGGGGGTGGGGGTGCCCCAGGCCACCGCCCTGGCCGATGCAGCTGCCGCCCGGGTCAGGCACCTTACCGAGACCGGCAACTACGTGCACGTGATAGCCGATGGAGGCATGCGCACCGGGGGAGACATCGCCAAGGCCATCGCCTGCGGGGCGGATGCGGTGATGATCGGGTCTCCCATAGCCTCGGCCCTGGAGGCCCCGGGCCTGGGATATCACTGGGGGATGGCTACCTTCCACCCGGAGCTTCCCCGGGGGACTCGGGTGAGGACGGAGAGGAAGTGGACGATAAAGGAGATACTGGTGGGTCCGGCCCACGAGAACGACGGCACGGTCAATCTCTTCGGGGCCCTGCGCATGGCCATGGCCACCTGCGGCTACGAGAACATCAGGGATTTTCAACGGGCGGAGGTTATGGTGGCCCCGAGTATCCGGACCGAGGGAAAACAGCTCCAGTTCCAGCAGGGAGTCGGTATGGTGAAATGAGCCGGCGCGGCGTTTGTGTCCCGCGGGCTGGTGAAAGGTCAAGGAGGCGGCATTGGAAAAACTCCCCTCCGACAGCGTCCTGGTAGTTGACTTCGGCGCCCAGTACGCCAAGCTGATCGCCAGGCGCGTGCGCGAGTGCAAGGTCTATTCGGAGATAGTGCCCCACAGCATCTCGCCCCAGGAAGTGAGGAGGAAGAACCCGAGAGCCCTGATATTCTCCGGCGGTCCTTCCAGCGTTTACCAGGAAGACGCCCCCATTCCCCATCCGGAACTCCTGGAACTGGGCATACCCATCCTGGGGATCTGCTACGGTCACCAGCTGATCGCCCGCATGCTGGGGGGCAGGGTGGAGGCCACCGGCGGCAGGGAGTACGGTGGCACGGACCTGAGGGTCCTCGGGGAGAGCGTCCTTTTCCACGACCTCCCCTCGGAACAGAGGGTGTGGATGAGCCACGGGGACTCGGTGACCGAGGCTCCTCCCGGCTTTCGGGTGACCGCGGTCACGGCGGGTTCCCCGGTGGCCGCCATGGAAGACCCTTCCAGGAGGATCTACGGCGTGCAGTTCCACCCCGAGGTGGTCCATACCCCTTACGGGATGGAGATCCTTAAGAATTTCCTGTACCTGGCGGCCGACTGCCTGCCCACCTGGACCATGGTCTCCATCATCGAGAAGGCGGTGGAGGAGGTCAGGCAGCAGGTGGGGGACAACCGGATCATCTGCGGGCTTTCCGGGGGGGTGGATTCGGCCACCGCCGCCGTGCTGGTGCACAAGGCGGTGGGCGACCGTCTCACCTGCGTTTTCGTGGACCATGGGCTCATGCGCAAGGGGGAACCGGAGCAGGTGGAGGACACCTTCCGTCGACACTTCAAGATGAACCTCATTCACGTGAAGGCCCAGGACCGGTTCCTGCGACGGCTGAAGGGCGTCACAGACCCGGAGATGAAGAGAAAGGTCATCGGCGAGGAGTTCATCCGGGTGTTCGAGGAGGTGGCCCGGCAACTGAAGGATATCCGCTTCCTGGTGCAGGGTACCCTTTACCCCGACATCATCGAGAGCGGCACCGGCGAGGCGGCCAAGATCAAGTCCCACCACAACGTGGGGGGCCTTCCCGAGGACATGGATTTCGTGCTGGTAGAGCCCCTGCGGGACCTCTTCAAGGACGAGGTCAGGGCGGTGGGAGAGGAGCTCGGCCTGCCGGAGGAGATAGTGTGGCGGCAGCCATTCCCAGGCCCCGGGCTGGCCATCCGCATCATCGGGGAGGTGGACGCTGAGAAATTGCGCATCCTCAGGGAAGCGGACGAGATAGTGGTGGAGGAGATCAAGAGGGCGGGACTTTACCGGCAGCTGTGGCAGTCTTTCGCCATCCTGCCGGATATCAGGACGGTGGGGGTCATGGGAGACGAGCGGACCTATGCCTACCCGGTGATCGTCAGGGCGGTGGTGAGCGAGGACGCCATGACCGCGGACTGGGCTCGATTGCCATACGAGGTCCTGGAAAGGATTTCCAACCGCATAATAAACGAGGTGGACGGGGTCAACCGGGTGGCCTACGACATAAGCTCGAAACCCCCCGCCACCATCGAGTGGGAATAAGGTCGAAGGATCGATCGGTCACATGTCCTGTCGGCCGGTCTTCTAAATATTGGAATATCGGAATGAGCTTCAGACCAAGGTCGCGTTCCCGTATTCTGGCGGGGAGCTTACCGTCCAGACCCCCTGGATCTTACCGCGGGCTTACTGTTCCGCAGGCCCCTATCTCTCGGTCATAAGGTGAAGCGGGAGATGCCCGTGCCTTCCGATCACTGTCCGCCGAGGCTCTTTTCGATCACCTTCCGCAGGCTCTCCACCATGTTCTTGAAGGCCTCCTCCAGGACGGCGAACTCGCCCCTCTCGTCCACCTTTATATCCACCTCCAGGTCCCCCTCCATGACCCTGGCCGCGGCCTCGGCCAGCCTCTCCACCGGCCGGGTTATCCGGGAGACGATCAGTCGGCGGAGCATTATGAGCGTTATCAGCACCAGCACTGCCATCGCGACGACCAGGATGGACAGGAGAAAGAACATGTTGTTCCTTCTTTCCTTGCTCAGCAGGGAGTTCATCCGGGAAATCTCGGCCTGCATGGGCCGGGAACACACGATGCAGATACGGGTGTTGGGGACCAGGGGATTGAAGGGATGCAGGATCACCAGGTGCTCGCCCTCCAGCCCAAGCCCCGGAATGCCACCCTCCATCCAGATATAATCCCTTCCCTCGTTTATCGCCGCCACTATGTCGTCGGGCACCCGGGCGTTGTAAATCCAGCGCTCGTCGCTGGCGAGGTATACCACGTTCTCGGGGGGACGGTCGCCCACCCTGTCGACCAGGAGTACCACCAGGATGGCGTCCAAGCCGTTCAATCCCCTTTCCACCATGGCTCGGAGTTCCCGGCTGATCTCCCTCTGGACCGGAAGCACCTCTTTCCTGGCAAAGCCCCCCAGGGTCTCGGTGGCGGGGAGGGAGGTGAGCTTCTCCACCGCCATCTGGCCCGTGAGGTATGAGATGTAATCGGTCGAGGACTTTATGGTCTCAGCCTGGGCCTCCAGCAGTATCTCCCGGCTCTTTTCGGTGATCCTGGTCATGGAGAAATCGAGGAGAAGGAAAGAGCCCAGGGCGAAGACCAGGAATACCGCCAGGGTGAGGGCGGTGACCAGGTAGAGCATCCGGTATCTCGATCCTCTGTTGTCCCCGGCTTTTTGCGCTCGCATGTCTTGACCTCCCGTTCGTGCCAGAAGAGAGAAGGTGACCTTCGTTCTATAGCTGATGAAGACTAAGGGATGGACGATATGGGGTATTCAATCGGAAGGTCGTTTTTCCTCGGGCAAAGGTTGGATATTGGGCGGGCATAAGGTTGTAGCCGGGATGCGATGGGCCCAGGGTCGCACCTCGAAGTTATGATAATTTGGTTATCGTGGCGCGCAGCGTCGAAACCGGCGCCGGTGAAGGGCGGCACGGCCTTTCCGCCGGAACGGGGCGGAAGGCGATCCCGGGAATGGTACAGGATGAAGAAGGACCATATCTCGTCCATCCTGGAGGAGCTGAATCGCGAACAGAGGGAGGCGGCGCTTCACTTCCACGGACCCCTCCTGGTGCTCGCTGGGGCCGGGAGCGGCAAGACCCGCGTGCTCACCTACCGGGTGGCCCTCCTCATCGCCACCGGGACCGCTCACCCCTCCCAGGTCCTGGCCATCACCTTCACCAACAAGGCGGCCGAGGAGATGAG
>JBBFMI010000103.1:0-7100 GCA_037478635.1 Candidatus Geothermincolales bacterium
AACCTCAAAGAGGCGGAAGAGGCGCTCTCCTCCTTCGAGGAGCGCTGGAAGAAGCGCTATCCCTCCCTGGTGCGTTACTGGAACGAGAACTTCCCCCACCTGGTGGCCTTTCTGAAGTATCCCCAGGAGGTGCGCCCCTACATCTACACCACCAACCAGCTGGAAAGGATCAACAAGGAGATAAGGCGGCGGACCAAGACCATAGAGGTCTTCTCCTCGGAGGAAAGCCTTATCTCCGTTCTTTACCTTATCCTCAAGAACGAGAACGAGAAGCTTCAGCAGAGGCGGCTTCGCGGATTCAGCAGCTTGATGTCAGGAGAGGAAGGCTAGATTTATGGACACAAATTCCTTGACGCTATCAGGCACGGAAGTATTAAAATAAGAATCGAGGAATAGGGCAATGACGTCCGATGTCCCCGCCTTGAACACCGCAAGAGACGCTCTACCCTCCGTGCAAGGCTTTGCCAACGGGTCGAGGGGAAGGGAGCGGCGATGAGCGCGGAGGAAGGTTTTCCCCATTATTTCCGGGCGGTGGAGGAACTCCACCGGCGAATACGCGAACTCGAGGACAAAAACAGGGAGCTCGAGAAAACCGCCCAGTCCCTAAAGGAATCCCTCACGCTGTACCAGGAACTGGTGGACAACCTCAACGACGTGATCTACCACTTGGATCCCCTGGGCCGGATAACCTACCTGAGTCCCGCCATCGAGCGGCGGAGCGGCTACAAGGTGGAGGAACTGCTCGGCCAACCCTTCACCCGTTTCGTGCACCCGGACGACGTGCAGGAGATGGTGGAGAACTACAGGGGAGTACTGGAGGGCCGGCTCGAACCGCACCGCTTCCGGCTCATCGACAAGGACGGCTCCATCCGCCACGTGAGGAGCTCCAGCCGTCCCATGACGAAAGACGGGGCGGTGGTGGGCATCGTGGGGATCCTGACCGAGATAAGCGACCAGGTGCGGACCGAGGAAGAACTCCGCCGGCATCGAGACGAGCTGGAAAGGCTCGTGAGAGACAGGACCGACGAGCTGGTAAAGGCGGGCCAGGAGCTGCGCCACCGGGAGGAGTTCTACCGCGCCCTCATCGAGGAGTCCCACGACTTCATCACGGTGCTGGACGACAACGGCACCATCGTGTTCATAAGCCCCTCGGTCAAGAGGCTGTTCGGATACGACCCCGAGGAACTCAGGGGGAAGAGCATATTCAAGTTCATCCATCCGGACGACCGGGACAGGGTCATCCAGATAGCCCTCCAGGCCATCAGGGACCCGGTGGGCTTCGCCCAGGTAGAGTACCGTTTCCGCCACAAGGACGGGTCTTACCGCCACTGCGAGAGCATAGGCAGGAACCTGAAGGCTCACCCGGCCGTGGGCGCTTCGGTTATAAACACCCGGGACATCACCGACCGCAGGGTCCTGGAGGGCCAGCTCGAGGGCCTGGTAAGGGCGTTCCTCGACCTCGGCGCGGACCCGGTCAAGAACCTCATGGCCCTGACCAGGGCCGCCTGCGAGCTCTCGGGAGCCGACCTCGCCCGTTACGGGAGGATGATCAAGGATAAGCTGTACGTGTACACGTTCCAGCCCGGGAAAGAGCCGGAGGGCTCCTTCCAGGAAGTCCTGGACCCCCACAACACTCTCTGTTACAAGGTCATAGCCAGCGGAGCCCGAGGCGCCCTGACCCACGCCGACCTTCCCGGGGACTTCGCCGCAGACCCCTACGTGATCGACATGGGATTCAGGTCATGCCTGATGCAACCGGTCAGGGCCAGGGACTCCATCGTGGGCTGCCTCACCATTTTTCACTGCCAGGAGAGGGAGTACGGCCCGAGGGACAGGGACCTCTTCTCTATGCTCGCCAGGGCAATGGGCACCGAGGAGGAGAGGTTCGCGTACGAGGAGGGCCTGCGCGACTTCATCGACGTGATATCCCACGAGCTGAGGCATCCCACCGCCCTGGTCTTGGGCTTCGCCCAGACCCTCGCGGAGGAGTACGGGAAATCCGACGACCCCCGGCTCGCGGAGATGATGGACAACCTGATATCCGGGGCCGACAGGCTGGCGCACATGATAAACCAGCTCCTGGAGGTGTCCTTCATGGAACGGAGGAAACATCTCCTGGAGAAGAGGGAACTGGACCTCAAACCGCTTGTGCGCGGGGCGGCGGAAAAGGCCAGGAAAAAGGCCCCCAAGCATGACATAGACGTGGTTATCGAGGGCGACCCGGGGACCATGGTGGGAGACCCTTCCAAGCTGGAACTCCTGCTGGAGACCCTGCTGGACAACGCGGTGAAATACTCGCCGGAGGGAAGTTCGGTCGTCCTCGAGCTCAAGAAGACCGATCACCGGGCCATGATTTCCGTCTACGACCGGGGTGCCGGGATACCGGAGGAGCACCGCGAGAGCATATTCGACCTCTTCTGCCAGGTGGAGGAAGCCCAGCATCACTCCAAGCCCGGCCTGGGACTGGGGCTTTACCTGGCCCGGGAGATCGTGGAGGCCCACGGCGGAAAGATCTGGTACGAACCCCACCCCGGGGGCGGATCCATATTCCGCGTCCTCCTGTGAGGCAGCAAGGCATGAGGGGGCCGCCTCTGGCTCATTCGTTCAGCCTCACGAACCGTTCCAGGAGGCGCAACCTCTCCTTGATATCCCTCACCCAGGCCCTGAGCCTCTCTTCGCCCCGGGGGGTTATGGAATAAACCCTCCTTGCCGGCCCCCGTTCCGCCTCCTCCCACCGGGACTCCACCAGGCCCTCCTCCTCCATCTCCCTGAGTTTCCTGTATATGGCGCCCGCGTCGGGGATGGGGCCCGGCAGGGGGACCTCCGGCATCCGGGACATGAGCTCGTACCCGTGGGCCGGCCCGTCCTTCAGCAAGAACAGGAGCCGGGGCTCTATGAAGCGCTTTCCCGGCCCCTCCTTGACAAAAGACTCCATCTCCTCTTTTTCCCTGCCTCCCGGCTCGCCGGCGCAGAACACCGCCTCGTCGGCCGCACGGTCCCCCTCAGCCCTTTTCCCCTTCGCCCTCTCGACTTCTCCGTCCGCCACCGTGATGAACCTCCTTTTTGCCATCTATTATCGCATACCATGATATATGTCATTTACATATAGGTTATTCAGTGTTCCTTCTTTTTAAGAACGGGGACGCGTCCCAGGGTCAACGGGAAACCCTTGGAGAAAAGGACTCCCGATCTTCGAGAAATCGCGCACCCGGGCAACGCGGGCATCCCGAGGCAGAACTATTCATCCATGGCCGTGCCGGGTCACGGCCAGCGCAACAAACGGGAAGCGTTTAAAGGAGAAAGGGGGCAGTTACTCGTGAAGCTAATCCACTGCAGGAACGCGCCATCCATGCCCAACCCTCACGGCGTCAGGGCCAGCCTGGTCTACGACCATCCCGAAGCCCAGGTGGTGTACATGGAACTGCGACCGGGAGAGGCCCTGAAAAGGCACGTGACCCCGGTGGACGTGTTCTTCTACGTCCTGGAAGGGGAGGGAACGGTGGAGATCGGCGGGGAGAGGGAAAAAGCGGGACCGGACACGCTGGTGGAAAGCCCAGCGGGGATCCCCCACCGCCTCCTGAACGAGGGGGAAGGCGTCTTCCGGGTCCTGGTGGTAAAAACTCCCAGGCCGGAGAGCAGATCCAAGATCCTTTGAATCGACGCTGGGAGACGTTAAAGGCACCTGCGAATCTCCCGTCGCCGGATGCGCCCGGCTCAAGGGAAACGAGTAAGGCGGGTCCGAGTCAGAGCGATAGCGGTTTTATCCGACCCCCAAGGGGTAAAAGAGATTTAAGACCGTGGTGGCTGCGAATCCCCGCACGCGCTGTTAGCAAGGCTTTGTCCAGTTGGAAACGAGGACCTGCCAAGAGGCGAGGAACCGACTCGAGGAAAGGGGGGGTAAGGACATGGAAGAGAGCAGGATATCCTATCACGAGTCCGTCCGGAGGGCCTACCGGAGGATAAAGGAATACGGCGTGACCAACGTATGGGACCGCTACGAGGCCCAGGGCATGGGAGGCGATCCCGACCGTAGATGCCCCTTCTGCATGGGGGGCGTCCGCTGTGACCTGTGCAGCAACGGGCCCTGCCGGGCCGACGCCGAGAAGGACAAGCGCGGCGTCTGCGGCATAACCGCCGACGGGATGGCCATGCGCATGATGGCGCTCCGCAACGTCATGGGCGCCTCCACCTATCACTACCACGCCGAGGAGACCCTGCGCACGCTCGAGGCCACGGCCCTCGGACAGTCGCCCTTCACCATAAGGGAGCCGGACAAGCTGCGCTGGCTGGCGTCCCGGCTGGGCGTGGACACGAGCGGCTCCGACCGGGACGTGGCCCTGGCCCTCGTGTCGTTCTGCCGCGCCGACTACCACCGTCCCTCCCACGAGCGAAGCGTCATAGTCGAGATCCTGGCCCCCGAGGAGCGCAGGAAGCGCTGGGAGGAGCTGGGAATCTTTCCCGGCGGCATATATGCCGAGATGATGCGGGTGACCAGCTCCTGCCTGACCAACGTGGACGGATATTACGCCAGCCTCGCCCTCAAGGCCATGCGCATGGCGATCGCCATGGCCTACCAGAGCCAGCTGATAAACGAGTACTGCCAGGACGTGCTCTTCGGCACCCCCCAGCCCCATCCCATGCGGGTCAACCTGGGAGTGCTCGATCCCGATTACGTGAATGTGGTGCCCAACGGCCACGAGCCCTTCCTCGGCTTCGCCCTGGTGCAGGAGGCAAGAAAGCCGGAGTGGCAGGAGAAGGCCCGCCAGGCCGGGGCCAAGGGCCTCCGCGTCGTCGCGTCCATCGAGACCGGCCAGGAGATGATCCAGCGCTGGGAGATGGACGACGTGTTCCACGGTTTCGTGGGCAACTGGATAACCCAGGAGGCGGTCCTCTCCTCGGGATGCGTGGACCTCTTCGTCGCCGACATGAACTGCTCCCTCCCGGTGGACCCCATCTACGCCGAGCGCTTTCGCTTCAAGTTGGTGCCCGTCACGGAGCTGGTAGCCTTCGAGGGCGTTTCCGAGCGGATGGACTACGCGCCGGAGGAGGCATCCCGGCAGGCGTCCCGGCTCCTGGAGATGGCGATAGAGAACTTCGGCGAGCGCAAGGCCTCGGTGGAGCCCATCACCGGCCAGCCGGTGGGCAGCGCGCTGGTGGGATTTTCCACCGAGAGCATCCTGAAGGCCTTGGGGGGGAGCCTTGAGCCGCTGCTCGAGGCGATGAAGTCTGGCGCCATCCGGGGGGTGGCCGGCCTCGTGTCCTGCACCACCCTCAGGGGGAGCGGCCAGGACGTCCACACGGTGGCGGTGGCGGAGGAGCTCGTCAAGAGGGACGTGCTCGTCCTTTCCATGGGTTGCGGGAACGCCGCCCTCCAGCTGGCGGGCCTGTGCCTGCCCGAGGCGGCGGAAAAGGCCGGACCGGGGCTGTCCGGGGTCTGCCGGAAGCTGGGGATCCCCCCGGTGCTGAGCTACGGGACCTGCACCGACACCGGGAGGCTCGCGGACCTGCTCGCCGCCGTCTCCTCATCCCTGGGAGGGGTGCCCATCCCGGACCTGCCCGTGGTGGCGGCGGCTCCCGAGTACATGGAGCAGAAGGCCACCATCGACGCCATATTCGCCCTTGCCCTGGGCCTGTACACCTATGTGAACCCGGTCCCCTTCGTGACCGGTGCTCCGCGGCTGGTGGACCTCCTCGCCTCGGGCGTGGCCGAGCTGACCGGAGGCTCCCTCCACCTGGAGACGGACCCGGCGGAGGCCGCCGAGGGGATGCTCGCCCACGTAGAGGCGAAGAGGAAGAAGCTGGGAATTTGAGCGCTATCACCGGAAAACCGCGGCTCCCCCGGGCCCATCCCGGGGGAGCCGCCGTTAAGTCTCAAAGGTAACAGGCCCCCAGGCCCCGGTGGAAGCCTTCGGGATCCCCGGGGAGAGATACATGCCCATGAACATGCGGAGGAAGCAAGATCCCTGAAGAAGGCTTTCCGTGATTCACAGAGAGAAATACAGCGGCTCCCCCACGGGAGAAAAGAGCGTTATGTCGAGGTGCTCCGGGACTGAAGGGTCCAGGTCGAAGGCCACCGACACCGCGCCGTCGGGTCTAGTGTTGACCACGCCCTCCACGCGGAGTCCGGGGGCCACGGCGTACGCCCTCATGACCCCGCATCCCGGCGGCCGGACGGAGACCAGGCGCAGCGTCCCCGCTCCTCCCCGGCCCAGGTAGACCAGCCACGCCGCGTCCCCGCTGTCGAATCTCGGTCCCGCCAGAAGGAACGAATTTCCTCTCTCTATTACCATTTCCTGGTATCTTTAAGGTGCTGTCCGCCATGATGTAGATCGGCCTCTTGGTGGTTGCCGGGGGTATAAATGTGGAGTAAGATGAAGGTCCGGCGACCGGCGCAAGGGGAATGGAAAGACCATGCCCTGCCGGAAGATAGCGGGCAACTCCCGACGGGCCGATGGTCGCAGGCGATGGCCCGGTGGGATCCCGCGACCCGGGGTCCCCGGGGCCGCCGTGGATGGATGAAAGTATGCCGGGAAGCCCGTCGGGCCGGCAGGGAAAACCGGGAGGTCGAGCGCCTGGGAAAAGCTTTTCTTGCCAGCGTCCTCGGATCTCACCTCGAGGTATGTCCGGGCACGCGCGTCCCTTCCCACCGCGCAAGTGGCCGTGCCCAAACTGGAAATCCCACGAAGCATGGGCCCGCGAGAGAAAAGGAGGTAACCGCACCGCGACCGTCTAAAAACGACCTTCATTCAAAAACGACCTGAAAACCACGAGTAAAAGTCATTTCCCGGCGAAAGAGAGTTGATAAACGTTCGTTACGGAGCCGGAAAGCCGACGAAGCACGGCCCCGCTATGAGATAAGGAGGTAGCCACCCCCCGAACGTAAAAAAACGACCTGAAAACCTCGAGTCAAAGTCATTTCCTGTCCAAATGAGATCGGCGAAAGGAGATGGAAATGTTCTGTCCGAAATGTGGAAGTGAGAACCCGGAGGGAAGCTCGTTCTGCTCTAACTGCGGAGCGAGGCTTCCCTTGCCTGCGGCAGGGCCAGGGGTTATCTCCGGCCAGGTAAGCGCCGGGGAGGTCCAGGGAATGGCCGCCGGCC
>JBBFMI010000104.1:0-6988 GCA_037478635.1 Candidatus Geothermincolales bacterium
GCAAAAAGGACGTGGAGCGCGGCCAGGTGGTGGCCGCCCCCGGTTCCATCACCCCCCACACCACCTTCAAGGCCCAGGTCTACGTCCTCTCCAAGGAGGAGGGAGGTCGCCACACCCCCTTCTTCTCCGGCTATCGCCCCCAGTTCTTCTTCCGCACCACCGACGTCACCGGCACCATCAAGCTCCCCGAGGGAGTGGAGATGGTGATGCCCGGCGACAACACCGAGATGGAGGTGGAGCTCCTCTATCCCATAGCCATGGAGGAAGGCCTCCGCTTCGCCATCCGCGAGGGAGGCCGCACCGTGGGGGCAGGAAGGGTTATACAGATAATCAAGTAAGGGCGTCAGCGGTGGCGTCCAGGTCATGATGGACCCCGCTCACCGGGCGGCATAGGTTGACACCGGGGTGTCGGGCTGGTAGCTTTATCACCCGGTGCCCTTGGGAGGTGGAGATAAATGAGGATCATCGTCACGCTGGCTTGCACGGAGTGCAAGAGGAGGAACTACACGACCAAGAAGAACAAGACCAACGATCCGGACCGGATCGAGTTGAAGAAATATTGTCCCTGGTGCAGGACCCACACTTTGCACCGGGAGACGCGTTGATCTATATTATTAATGCCGCCCGGACCCGTCGGGGACGGGCAAGGCGAAAGCGTAGGCCTGTAGCTCTAATTGGCAGAGCACCGGTCTCCAAAACCGGGGGTTGGGGGTTCGAATCCCTCCAGGCCTGCCATATTTTTTGATGGAGAGATTTTTCCGCCTCTGATCGGCGGTGGGGGACATAACCGCGGGCCGAGCCGACTGGCGATCAGGGGCGGGAGATTGACGGCCCGGTCGCCGGTAGCCTCCCGGGGGCCGGAGGGATCGAGAAAGGGGTACGGATGCCGAGCAGGGAACTGCGGCGGATGCAGCAGAAGCTGGGCCTTGATAAGAGGAGGGAGCAGGTAAGGAAGAAGGCTCCCTCCCGCAGGAAGGGCCCCAAGCGGGAGAGGGTCAGCGTATCCCAGTTCCTCACCGAGGTGAGGGCGGAGATGAAGCGGGTGACCTGGCCCACCCGGGAAGAGGTTTTATCCTACACCCTGGTGGTGATCATCACCGTGCTGGTGGTGGGCGGTATCGTCGCCCTGGCGGATTACGTCTTCACCTACCTGGTGAAGCTGATCATCCTTTGATCGAGGTCGTGGACATGGAAGGCAAGTGGTACGTGATCCATACCTACTCGGGATACGAGAACAAGGTCAAGGCCAACCTTGAGCACCGGGTGAAGAGCCTCGACCTGGGGCACAAGATCTTCAAGGTCGTGGTGCCCATGGAGGACGTGATGGAGCTCAAGGGCGGCAAGAAGGAGATCGTCAAGAAGAAGATGCTCCCCGGCTACATCCTGGTGAACATGGAGCTCGACGACGAGAGCTGGTACGTGGTGAGGAGCACCCCCGGGGTGACCGGTTTCGTGGGTTCCGGCGCGCGGCCGACCCCCCTGTCCCAGGAAGAGGTGGAGAAGCTGCTGGAGAAGCCGGCCGCCGAGAAACCCAGGCCCAAGACGGAGTTCGAGGAGGGCATGAGCGTCAGGGTGGCCTCGGGGCCCTTCGCGGACATGACCGGCACCATCGCCGAGATAAACCTCGACCAGAGCAAGCTCAAGGTCATGGTCTCCATATTCGGTCGCGAGACGCCGGTGGAGCTCAATTTCGACCAGGTGACCAAGTTGTAAGGCGACGGGTCACGAGCGCCCGAGGTAGTTGGGTCCGCGATCACGCTTGACAAGCGCCCGGGTCCCGCGAGTACGGGTTTTTTGGAGGCGAAGAGGCGCCCGGGCACCGTTGTTAACGAGCGTTGACGAATCTGAGGATATGGCACGAGGAGGAGAAGGAAGATGGCCAAGAGGGTCATAGCGAAGATCAAGCTCCAGCTGCCCGCGGGGCAGGCGACACCGGCCCCGCCGGTGGGCCCTGCACTGGGGCAGCACGGGGTCAACATAATGGAGTTCTGCAAGGCTTATAACGCCGCCACCCAGTCCCAGGCGGGCACCATCATCCCGGTGGAGCTCACGGTATACGAGGACCGGAGCTTCTCCTTCGTCACCAAGACCCCGCCCGCCTCGGTGCTCCTCAAGCAGAAGGCCGGCATCGAGAAGGGGTCGAAGGAGCCCAACGTCCAGAAGGTCGCCAGGCTGAAGAGGGACGAGATCCGGGAGATAGCGAAACTCAAGATGAAGGACCTCAACACCGATGACCTGGAGGCGGCCACCCGGATCATCGAGGGGACGGCTCGCAGCATGGGCATCCAGGTGGTGGACTGAGGGGCCTCTTCCAGTGAACGGCAGGATGGAATAGCCCGGGAAGCCGGGTGGCGTGGGTCGGCGAGATCCAAGGAGGTAGGTGAACCCATCAGGTAGGTGATCGGGATACCTTGTGGGAGGGCAGGCAGGCCCGCTTCAGACCACGGAGGTGATGAAGATGAAGAAGAGGAGCAAGCGTTACCGCGAGGCGCTACAGCTTTACGACCGACAGAAACTCTACCATCCCCGCGAGGCCATCTCCATCATAAAGCAGATGCCCTCCACCCGTTTCGACGAGACGGTGGAGGTCGCCTTCCGCCTGGGAGTCGATCCCCGCAAGGCTGACCAGATGGTGAGGGGCACGGTCAGTCTCCCCCACGGCACGGGAAAGGACGTGCGTGTAGTGGTCATAGCCGAGGGCGACAAGGCCCGGGAGGCGGAGGAAGCGGGGGCCGATTACGTCGGTGGCCCCGAGCTGCTGGAGAAGATAAAGAAAGAGGACTGGTTCGATTTCGACGCCATGGTCGCCACGCCGGACATGATGTCCCACGTGGGAAAGATGGGGAAGATCCTGGGGCCCAAGGGGCTTATGCCCAACCCGAAGGCTGGCACGGTGACCTTCGACGTGGCCAAGGCGGTGCGGGACATAAAGGCGGGAAAGGTGGAATACCGGGTGGACCGCCAGGGAAACCTCCACCTGGTCCTGGGGAAGAAATCCTTTGACGAGAGGAAGTTGCTGGAGAATTACCAGGCGATCCTGGAAGAGGTGATCAGGGCCAAGCCCGCCACCGCCAAGGGCAAGTACTTGAAGAGCATAACCTTCAGCACCTCCATGGGCCCCGGGGTGAAGGTTGACCCATCGGTGGTGCGGGACATCCTGGCCGAGGAAGAGAAGCAGGCGGTCTGAACTCGGGCCTCAGCGTCTTCCCGTGGAGAGGATGCCGGGAAGAGCGGGCACCGGGAAGAGGTGCTGGACCCGGGAAGACGAGGAGGAGCCGCGGAACAGGAGGAAATTGACAGCCAGATAGCCCTGTGTTAACTTAACCCCCGTGTGCCGAGCCTGAGAAGTGGGTGTCTTGTGACTTAAAATTGCCCGCGGAGGCGGAGGCGTGAGGAGTGGAACCTACATGCCCCTCGCCTTACGCGAGGGGCTTTGATTTGAAGGACCGGAAAGGAAGGTGATAGGAGAATGCCCAGGCCGGAAAAGGTGGAGCTGGTGGAGGAGCTCAAGGAGAAGTTCACATCCTATCAGGCGATCTTCCTCACCGACTTCACCGGGCTGAAGGTGGAGGATATGAGCCGCCTCAGGTCCAGGATCAAGCAACTGGGCGGCGAGTACAAGGTGCTGAAGAACACCCTGGCCCGCAGGGCCCTGGAGGGTACTCCCTGCCAGGAGATGGAGAGGTTTTTCGTGGGGCCGGTGGCCGCCGCCTTCGCCGGTGACGACCCGGTGGCGGTGGCCAAGGAGCTCTTGGCCTTCTCCCGCGAAAACCCCAACCTCAAGTTCAAGGGCGGTTTCCTGCAGGGCAGGGTGCTGGAGCCGGCCCAGGTGAGGGAGGTGGCCAATCTTCCCTCCCGGGAGGTGTTGCTGGCCAAGTTGCTGGGTTCCCTCAAGTCCCCCGTTTACCAGTTGGTGGGAGTCCTATCGGGTCCTTACCGCAAGCTGGTATACGCCCTGTCGGCGGTGGCCGAGAAGAAGGAGGCCGCCTGAGAAGGTTCCCGGGGAGAACGAGATCGAGCAAGTCGTTGGAAAGGGTAGGTCATATCGGGTGAAACGGAGGTGTGAGAATTGGCGGAGAAGAAGCTGAGCCTGGAGGAGATCCTCGAGGCCATAGACTCCATGACCGTTCTGGAGCTGAACGAGCTGGTGAAAGCCCTAGAGGAGAAGTACGGCGTCACCGCAGCGGCCCCCGTGGCAGTGGCCGCTCCCGGCGCCGCCCCCGCCGCAGCGGGAGAGGCGCCCGCCGAGGAAGGCGAAAAGACCGAGTTCGACGTGATACTTTTGGCGGCGGGAGACCGCAAGGTCCAAGTGATCAAGGTGGTGAAGGACATCACGGGTCTGGGGCTGAAGGAGGCAAAGGCCCTGGTGGACGAGGCTCCCAAGCCCGTCAAGGAGAAGGTGTCCAAGGACGAGGCCGATCGCATCGCGGAGCAGCTCCGGGAAGCCGGGGCCCAGGTGGAGATCAAGTAATCGCGCACCGCGGGATTTGGCGTTATCGCCATCGGAGCTTGCGAGGGGATCAGCGGGACCGTCCCGCTGATCTTTTTATATTCGCGGGCGCGCAGACCAGTCTGTGGGCCGCAAGAAAACACTGTGGGCCGCAAGAAGGGCCGCAAGAAAAACAGGGGCGCTTAGAAGGCGGGGGCATCGAAAACGTGGCTCCAGTATGGGGATGGCGGTCTATCAAGCGATTCCGCGAGCCACCGCGCGACGACTGCGAGAGTTGAAAGCGCGGCTCCAACTCGGGCATGAAAAGGGGAGAAAATGTCCCTGGAGGCAGCATGGGCAGCGTTTCGGGGGACGGGTTTTCGAACGTGGCACCGGTATCGTCGGCGGCGGTCGTAGCGATAGGGTCCTTGCTTTGTGGAAAGGCATGGCTCCAACGCATCTCGGACCTTTTCGCCCATCGTAGCCGCGCAGCGTCGGGGATCCGCCGCGACCCGGGACGCAACGGGCCTGGAGGTGAGGACCAGGGCGTGGAAGTCGGATGTCCCGGGATCGGTCAACCGGGTTGAAGGTGGGATCGAGGCCCGGAGGGGAACTCCCCGGGAATTCGCGGCGTCGCATGGAAAGACGAAGGGCGATGCGGAGAATAATAGGGTATAGCGACCATGGTGTTTGAACAGAAGCGCTTGTATTGCGGGTGAACGTCAACCTGGTTTCCCCTGGACGGGTCAAGAGTCGGTCCCTCATGGAAAGTCGGGAAAAAAATCCCTATCGCCTCTCGTTTCGCTTCCCCACGGTTAGGTCGTTCGAGAATGGAGAGATACGGGAAACCCATATGGCAAGATATGGCGAGCGCGCGAGGAGGGAAGATAGATGGAGGCGGGACAGCGGAGATGGCCGGAAGAGGTTTTTCCCGCTTGTGCGCTTCACCTGCGGGTGATATGTTGAAGACATGGGGGCGATGGAGAAAGCGGGGTGGATGGAGAAGATTCCCGGAACTCCCCATTGACAGGTCTAAAGGGCGCTTAATAATATGAGATTTTGCGTATATTGGAAAGGCCTTTTCTTTTGAGGAAGGGGAGTGAGGAGGAAAGTGAGCGTTACCGGAGGCAGGCGAGTCAGGAGAAGCTTTGCCAAGATTCCCGAAATCCTCGACGTTCCCGACCTAGTGGAGGTGCAGAAGAAGTCCTTCGAGTGGTTCTGCACCGAGGGGCTCCGGGAGGTCTTCCGGGAGATCTCGCCCATCGAGAACTTCGGCAGCAACCTGGCCGTCGAGTTCGGGGACCACTACTTCAAGGAGCCCAAGTACGACGTGGACGAGTGCAAAGAGAGGGACATGACCTACTCTGCCCCCCTGTTTGTAAACGTTTCCCTCATAAACAAGGAAACCGGCGAGATAAAGGAGCAGACGGTCTTCATGGGGGACTTCCCCATGATGACCGAAAAGGGGACCTTCATCATCAACGGTACCGAGAGGGTGGTGGTTTCCCAGCTGGTCCGCTCACCGGGGGTTTACTTCGACAAGGAGCTGGACAAGGCCACGGATAAAGAGCTCTACTACGCGAAGATCATTCCCTCCAGGGGCGCCTGGCTCGAGTTCGAGACCGACAAGCGGGACGTGATCGGCGTCAGGATCGACCGGAAGAGGAAGCAGCCCGCCTCGGTCCTGTTGCGGGCCATGGGATACGAGGACGACGAGCAGATCCTCTCCCTGTTCGACGGCTCTCCGTTGATGGAGATAACCCTGGAGAAGGACCACACCAGGACCAGGGAGGAAGCGGTTCTGGACATATATAGGAAGCTCCGGCCGGGCGAGCCACCCACCTCGGACAGCGCCAAGAACCTCCTCGAGAACCTGTTCTTCAACCCCAGGAGGTATGACCTGGCCCGGGTGGGAAGGTACAAGCTGAACAAGAGACTGGGCCTCAACGTTCCCCTGGATGTGACCATCCTCACCCCGGAGGACGTGATAGAGACCATCCGCTGCCTGCTCCGGGTGGTGGCCGGCGAGGAAGAAGCGGTGGACGACATCGACCACTTCGGGAACCGACGGGTCAGGGCCGTGGGCGAGCTCATCCAGAACCAGGTGAGGATGGGACTGGCGCGGCTGGAGAGGGTGGTCAGGGAGAAGATGGCCACCCCCGACGTGGAGGCCCTCACCCCCCAGAACCTCATCAACATACGGCCGGTGGTGGCCGCCATCAAGGAGTTCTTCGGCTCCAGCCAGCTCTCCCAGTTCATGGATCAGACCAATCCCCTTTCGGGGCTCACCCACAAGAGGAGGCTTTCCGCCCTGGGACCGGGCGGTTTATCCCGGGAGAGGGCCGGATTCGAGGTTAGGGACGTGCACCCCTCCCATTACGGGCGCATGTGTCCCATCGAGACGCCCGAGGGTCCCAACATCGGGCTAATCGGTTCCCTGGCCACCTACGCCCGGGTGAACGAGTTCGGGTTCATCGAGACCCCCTACCGTAAGGTGGTCAACGGGAGGGTCACCGACGAGATCGTGTACCTGACCGCGGACGAGGAGGAGAACTACAC
>JBBFMI010000105.1:0-6927 GCA_037478635.1 Candidatus Geothermincolales bacterium
CCGCCATGGCGTCGGGCGGATCGATGAGGAGCTTCACCCATTCCAGCGGCTTTCTCGCCCTTCCCGGGGGGAGAAAGAGCCTGACCGCTGAGGCAAGGGGGCAGAGATATCTTTCCGAAATCCAACGACAGAGCAACGCCGTGTTTTCGTCGAACATCGGCGGTTCTTCGACTATCCCCACAAGGGGTTTTATCGCAGAAGGGTCGATATCTTCAGGGAGGTCCTTCGTAACCCCCACCACGTAGCCGATCTGCACCGAGTTGAGCAGGGGGACCAAAACCGTGCTCCCGACCGCTACCCTTTTCTGCCAGTGGCATGGAACCAGGTAGCTGAGGGCCCTGTCCAGCTGGCGGGTGGGCAGGTCCACCACCACTTCAGCGAAAAGATCCCGTCCGTCCATCTCCGCCTTTCCCCGTCTCCTGAGAAGCTGTTCCCGGGGGAACGGACCTCGTGAGCTTGCGAGGTGGGTCCCCCGGATCCAGACAGAGGGAATTATAGGCGTCGATGGGGACATGAGTTGTGTCTTTGACGGCAGGGGTAAAGTAACCCCAGCTTTTCACGTCGGTGTCGCCCATATCCCTTCTTCCGCGGGCCAGCCGATTTTACTATTTTGTGATACGAGGGCTATTCCTTGGCTACGCCATAACTTCCCTCCCGCGGGCTTGCGGTTCAATCCGAAACCCCGCTTGTCATCGGAAAGCGATGAGCAGGGTTTGAGAAAGGTGAACGAGGGCGGCGCAGGAAGCCATCACGGCCGCATAGGGAATCCCGGGCACTCGTGGTTTGATGGGTCCCGCTTGAGATCTGCTGGGGGAAGACCGGTTTTTCCTCTTCCGTGAGCCTACTTTCTCACTGCCGGCATTGCCGGGTCTGCGTGACCTTGTTATCCTGGGCCATTTGGAAGATTCGCCGAGCAAGCCCTTCCTCGTGGTCTTCGGTCCGTGGATATCACCGCTGGAGTAGGTGGAAAGGTCATGGTCCTTCCCTTGTCCATCGGACGCCAGGTTTCTCCCGCAAGCTTTTTTCCTTCTGTACAGGGAGATGAGGGTGGGGACGGCGACGAGGCCGCCCGCTGCCGCCCCCACCAGGAACGAGATCCAGAGTACACGGGGTCCGGTGATGGCGCCGATGGCAGCCAGGGCCTTCACGTCTCCTCCGCCGACCATCCTCAGAGTGAAAAAGGGAAAGAGGAGGAGCAGGCCCAGGGCGATCCCCAGGAGGGATGACCTGAGGTATTCAATGCCCCTTAGGGCATTTACGGCCAATCCCGACAGCACGCCAACCAGCGATAACCAGTTGGGGACTCGACGCTGTTTTAGATCGTAGAGGATCACCGCCGCGCAGAAGGCGAAAAGTACCGGCGCCATCCCTTCCCTCCTTTACTTAAAGGCACTCATTAACTTGTTGAAGATGCCGTCGAACAGCTTCTTGATGATCCCGCTGCTTCCCGCCCAGGATATGAGGATGCCGGCGATGGCGGCAGCCCCGAGGATGACAAGGGCATATTCTGCCGTGGTCTGGGCGCTTTCGTCCTGGATAAGGCGCATGATGGTCTCCATCGTTCCTCCTTTCGGTTTTCTTCGGTTGCAAAGACGCCCTGTATCCATCAGCATCGTTGGATTGCTACGGGCTCGGGCAGCGTCCCCGCCCCTGGCATCACCTCCTTCCCGAACGTCCCCCTCCCTGCGAGAGAGGGTTTTCTTACTGAAAGCGGGCGATAGAGCCACCTTTGGATCTTCCTTCCGAGGCAGCGCCGCTTGCTCCTCAGGGCAGCGTCCCCGCCCCTGGCATCACCTCCCTTCACTGGCTGTTGCGGAACATACGGCTACCTTCCATCGTTGGTCTTATGCGGCCGCTTCCGCTCATCCGGGCGGCGAGAAAGACGAATAAGGCCATCCCCACCAGGTCCGTGCATTCTGAGATCCGGACGAACTTATGGCGCGACGAATCGCGGGTCTACGGGCCTCGGTTTATGAAGCCCAGGATAACGCCGCCGAGCGTTAAGATCAGGAAAGATGGGAGGATCAAGAACACGAGCGGGAACAGGACGGCAAGGGATGCCCGCGCAGCCCTTTCCCGCATTCGCGTCCTCCTCTTGGATTTCATCTCCCGGGCGAGGCTTTCCAGCAGTTCCGAAACGGCAACCCCTTGTTCTTCGGCCCTGATAAGGGTCCTGGCCACTCTCTGCAGCTCCTGAAGCTCATGTCGCTTAAACGCTTCCAGGGAATCCGGGAAAGCTTCCCCCAGTTTTTGCTGCTCAACGACGCTTGAAACGAGTTCCCCCAGGTCAGGGTTCTGCAGGCAATCGGGTAGGTCTCTAAAAGAAGCCTGAATGCTCATCCCTGAGAGGCAGAGGACCGAAAGGAGGTCCACCATCTCGGGAATCTCGCTGGCCATGGCTAAAAGCCTCCTTCGCTTCCTGTTTTTGGCAATGATCATCGGGATCCTTTTGTACGCCGTCGCAATAACTGCCAGGCCCACCAGGTTCAGCGGAAACGGGATCCTTGCAAGTGCGAGAGAAAATACGGCGATGATGGCCATCTTCCCCATGGTTTTCGCTTTCTTGGACGACATGGTTTTTCTGGGGTCGCCCTTCCCGTTCCCAAGGCGGTCTTTGGCGATTGGTCTCAGGCCAGCCAGGATCCTGTTTCCAAGGCCATCCACTCGGCCGGCTTTTCCCCGCTCTCGATCATCGATGCCGAGAGCGCGTTCTATAATCGCTTTTTGTCGGGACACGATCCCCTTGTGTGCTACCAGGAAGAACAGGGAACATCCTAAGGCTGGGGGAAACAGCAGATCCAGCATGACAATCCTCCCGTTGTTCGGCTCAATTCCCATTCATTCCAACTCGACGATCTTTCTAACTGCCAGAAATCCCGCCAGGTTCATGGCCAGAGCCAGGGCTCCTAGTAAATTGCCAACAGGCGTGAAGAGGAGCTGGGAGACGGAGCGGAAATTGATGGACGCTTGCAGGAAGAGGAATATGCCTGGGAGGGCGGATACCAGATAGCCAGAGGCCCTGCTCTGGGCGGTCATCACCTCGAATTCCCTCCGCGTGTCCCTCGATTCGGCTACCTTCTCCCGCAGGCGGTCCATGATCCGTGGAATGTCGGCGCCTTTGGTGTGGAGGAGCACGAGCGTTTTACACAGTAGGCGCAGGGATGGAGAGACCGTCACGTCACCCAGCCGTTTCAAAGAGGTCTGCGGAGATTCGCCCATCATGATGGCCATTACGCAGGGATAGATCTCTTCCTTCATCTCATCGCCCACGTCCTGGAGGGATAGCTCCAAGGCTTGTGCCAGGGATAGTCCTGCCCGAAGGGACTGGCTGAGGCTGTCCAGGAGATCGGACACCTGTTCTTCCAGGCGCAATACTCTCTTTTTCTCGCTTCTCTTCCCTTTAACCCTTCTGGCCGCGGCGATGCCGATGGGCAACAGGAGCGTCGGGAAGGGGTTTCCTTTCAGCAGGAAGGGCAACGTGGCCAGGATGGCCGCCGCCGGGATCCAGCGGGAGGGAACCGTGGATATCCTTCGCCTGATGCGATCGAAGGCCCTGGATCGACCGATTACCCTGCGGTCATCCGTTCCATCGGGCGTCCAGCCCAGGGCGGAGAAAAGTTCCTCGGCTTTCTTGGCTTTCAAGTATTTGCCCATGAAAAAGCAGCATATCGTGGCAAGCGTGGCCACGACCTGGATTTTAAAGGTGTATTCCAAGATGGCAGCCATGGATCTCATCTCCTCTTTTCGGGATGGAGTTGTCGGTGAACCGGAAGGATGGGGAGAGCTTACCGGGAGATACCCGATGGTCTTCAGTCAAGGCGGCATTATTACCCCGTGTCTGGGGGGCTTTTTCCATGCCGATGGATCCACCATGCTCCATGCACCCGTAAAGGGGGATCAAGTGCCCTTTCTCATCGATCGACGAGATCTCCACCACCCTTCTCTGCCCGTCAATGCCCCTTTCCAGGTGCACCAGCACATCCAGGGTCCTGAGGATCTGTTCCCGGATCGATCTCGGAGGAAGGCCCAGGCTGGCCATGAGGGCCATGGTCTCCAGCCGGCTAAGGGCATCGTAAGGAGAGTTGGCGTGAACGGTGGTCATGGATCCACGATGGCCCGTGTTTAGGGCCTGGATGAGGTCCATGGCCTCTGGACCCCTCACCTCTCCGATGATGATCCGGTCAGGTCTCATCCGCAGGGAGTTCCTCAGCAGGTCCCTCATGGTGACTTCTCCTTTGCCCTCGAGGTTAGGGGGCCGGGTCTCGAGCGGGACTACATGGGGTTGAAGCAACCTGAGCTCCGCGGCATCCTCGAGGGTGATGATCCTCTCCCCCGGGTCGATGTAAGCGGAAAGGGCGTTGAGCAAGGTGGTCTTTCCCGATCCTGTGCCCCCGGAGATCAGGATGTTCTTCCTATCGGTTACGCATCGGGATAGAAAGGCCGCCTCTTCCTCTTGCAGCGTTCCCGCCTTGACCAGGTCATCGAGGGTCAGGGGGCGGTTTCTGAACTTCCGTATGGTTATGACCGGGCCGATGAGGGAAAGGGGAGGGAGTATGACGTTCACCCTGGAGCCGTCGGGAAGCCTGGCGTCCACGTACGGAGAGGCCTCGTCGACGTGGAGTCCGAGTGGGCCTATTATTCTGTCTATGATCCTATAGATCTCGCCTTCCCCGAGGCTCATCTCGAGGCGGTTCAGTTTCCCCCTTTTTTCCACGTAAATCCCCCTGGAGCCGTTTATCATCACCTCCGTGACGTCCTCGTCCTTGAGGAGGGGCTCCAGGGGACCGAGCCCGAACAAGTCGTCCATCAGCCGGTTGATCAGGATGTCCATCTCGCCTGGAGGGATTACATAGCCTTCTTCCCATATCGTTTCTCTGGTGGCTCTCCGTACCGTGCGCTGGGCCTCTGCTGGGTTGGAGAGCAGCGCGTTGAATTCTTCGTTCCTGGGAATCCTTTCCTTCACCTTCTCTTTTATGGAGAGGTAAAGCACGCCATCCACCTTTGATCACCTCGACCGAAGTATCTCTCGCGCCGCTTTATATCACCGAGAAGACGACCATGATAAACGCCTCGTTCTGCCGTTCCGGTAACTTCGCTCGGCCGATTTTCTCGTGGCCACAAATTAGAACTTCCAGCCTGCTTAGACTCCCGTGGACTCGATCTGCTTTTCGAGCCCTGTTGGAAAAGGACGTTCACCTTTAACATCCCAGCTTCCCGGTCTTACCTGATCAGTCCAGCCCCTGCCCGCGTCTTTACCTCCTCGATGTCGGGGAGATCGAGAAGGATTTTTCCTCGCACCGTCGCTTTGGCGTCTGGTGTCCCGCTGGCGCGGGTTGATACCTCGCTGGAAAGGAGTCGGCTCACCACGGGGAACAGGGACTTGTATATGGGGGATTTCTCCAGAGGGAGCTTTCCCAGCTCGGCGAAATCCCTGCCCTCGTTCGGTCGGTCGGGTATAAGGGCGGCGATCTCCAGGCCCGTGGCCTGGACTATGTGATGGGGCTCCACGAGGCAGCGACGGGAGTAGCGATTCAGTAATAGCCAGAGTTTTTCTGAAGACACACCGTATTTTCGCAATCCTTGCACCGTGTTCCTGGTCCCCTGGACGGACATTATGTCCTGTGTGCATACCAGGAAGACGGAGGAGAGCAAGGGGAGTATCGGGAAAGCGGCAAATGCTCCCGGAGGCGCGTCCAGGATTACGTGATCGAAGATGAACGAAAGATTGCGAAGAAGGTGTGGCCACCGCGCTGAGCTTGCCTCCCCGGCTTTTCCTTCGGCCATTCCCCCGGTGGCTGCCTGGAAGGGAAGGATGAAGAAGCCGCCTGTGTGGCGACACAGGCCTCGGTTGAGCATGTCCCAGGAAAGGTCGTCGGCCAAGGGCAGAAGCTCTGGCACCGATTTTCCTCCTTTGTCCCCGAGAAAGACGCCCAACTGGGAGTTCCTCGGGTCCGGCTCCATTAGCAGCACCCTTTTTTCAGCCCTTGCCAGCAGGAAGGAGACCGACATGGCCATCAAGGTGGTTCCACATCCGCCCTTGCCCCCGACAAAGAGGTGAATCGATGTCCTTCCCCTTGACCCGGCCCTGACCGTTCGTCCCCTCCTCTCGGCGGCGAAAAGTCGGAGCCTTGAGGATATGAAGCGGTACATCTCGTCAGCGTCCCAGGCGGGGTCTATCGAGCCGCCGATCCGCAGCGGGAGGGACAGAAGAACCCTGGCTTCGGAGTCCGCCTCGGCGCTTTCACATACGATGAAACATATGGGGCAAAGCAGCGGGTTCAGATCCTCTAAGGGTAGGGCAGATAGCTCCCGGGCCAGCGAGAGGGGTAGGAGCAGAGCATCGGGTTGGGTCCTCTCAACCATCCGAAGGAGATCGTTAAGCTCTGAGGCCAGACCGGTCAGGCCCATCAAGGGGTGGGAATCCACCTTTTCCGCCAAAGTCCTGGCGGAGGATCCTCCAGCCACACCTACGGCTATGATCGAGTTTTCCATGGCGCCCTCCATAACGATATTTTTTATGATGTTATATAACTTATATAACTATGTCAATAAGAACGTGGATTTTGAAAATGTCGTCGCGGTGTTTTAAAGTTCTTTTGAAATGTAGATCGGGCGTGATTGTCCGGCAGGGCGTAACCGTAGGATAGAAATAAAGTAGATGCAAGGTCCCGTCATGAGGAGCGATTCGCATTTGAGAGATGACGTTTCCGGGACACGCCGGTGGATACGGGTTTCCCTTTTCTTGTTCATATTCCTCTTCATGTCGATTTCCACTCTCGGGGGATGCGGCGGCGGTGAAGGTGGGGGTGACGGCGATAGCCGAACAGGTCAAGTGGATCTGATGGAGCTCTGGAACCAATCGGAAGAAACGGGGAAACAGGCCAAGTCCTTTACCCTCGAGATCAACGTCTTCTATCAGGGGACCCA
>JBBFMI010000106.1:0-6901 GCA_037478635.1 Candidatus Geothermincolales bacterium
CCGCCACGGTATCGCGAGACGAGGGAAGCGGCGCCTTTTTAGAAAGGGGCCAGAGGATGTCCCTTCCTTCCCGGGGCCCGGTTGTCGCACTTGGGACAGGACCAGCCCGCTCCCCTCCTGCCCCTGGGAGGTGGGACGTCTCCGCCGCACCGGCCGCAGCGGTACATCCCCTTTTGGTCCTCCAGTATGTAGCTGCCCCCGCCGATCTTCAGGGCTTTTCCGTGGAGCAAGGCGTCCACCACCTTCTTCCTGGCCTCCTCCAGCATCCGCTGGAGGGTTTGCCGGGAAACCCCCATGCGCGTGGCCGCCTCCTCCTGGTAAAGCCCCTCCAGGTCCACCAGCCTCAATGCCTCCAGTTCCTCCAGGCGTAGGCTGTTTTCCTGGAGCTGGTGGACGGGGATGCCCCTGGGCTTGAAGTAGGAGGCCCTGGGGACTTCGCTCACCAGCTTGGGTTTATGGGGTCTCGGCAATGCGTACCTCCGGTTCCAATTGACGGTTTCCCCTTATTCTAACCCATGATGTCCGAGGGTTTCCTCCGCGTACTCTCGGAAGCTTGTCGGAATCCCCTTCCGCAAGCTCTTCCGGGGCTAAGCCCATAAGCCCTCCCATTCGTTCCCGGGGAGACAAAGCGCCATGTCGACCTACCTGCCTCTCCCTTCCGTGTTCACCGCGCGCCCGTTCACGCCCCGCACGGCATCTTCGAGCGGGCGTTTGACCCGCTTGTCGAGGGCACTGGGCCGGCGTGCCACGGGAAAGGGCGTGAGGCGTGGCGAATTTCCCGAATGGAGCCCCTGGTCGCGAGGGTAGTAAAATGAAGGTGGCGGCTGAGAAGGTCTTTTGGGCTGTGTCCGCAGGCGCGGGTTAGGCGGGAATCCCGAGAGCGTCGGTCGGAGGGTCATGGCACTAAAGGGGCGGGGATGTGGAGAAGGGCTATTCCTCGCCCGAGGCATGGTTTTTCGTCGGGGAGGTTACGGTAGGCTTGCAGCTGCAACTGGATGCCCATAATATCCTGGAGATCTTGACCATCTTCGGCTCCGGAACCCTGGCCTTCTCGGCGCTGGTCTTGAGGCAGAGGTCCAAGGCTTCTTACCTGTTCTCCCTCTTCTGTTTTCTGACCGCCGTGTGGAAGGTCTTCGACTTCGCCTATCCGACCCTCTCGGCGCATAAGTGGGTGGACTCCATGGGCTGGTTCACCGGACTTCTCGCCCTCTCCTCCGCGTATATCTTCGTCCTCGGGCTAGTCGCCGAGAGAAGGCAGAGGAGGATGCGACCCAGTTCCGCCTGGCCCCTCCTTTTTCTCGGCGTCCTCCTGCCCACCTCCGCTGCGGGCCTCATGCACGACTCCTTTTTCTGGAAGGCCGTGTACCTCCTCTATTTTTTCCTGGTGGTGATCCTCATCACGGGAGAACTGGTCTCCTATTACCGGGAGGGTTTCGGCCGGGGTATCGCCTTGGCCCTCCTGGGAAGCCTCGTGTTCGTGGCGAGCCTGGTGGCTTACCTGGTGGATTACCTGCGTCCCTATACCGATCTCAGGCTACACACCTATGGGATGCTGGCCTTCCAGGCTCTCCTCTTCTACGACCTGTTGCTGCGGGGACACCTGGAGGCGGAGAAGGAACACGTGCGCATAATCCAGGAGCTGGGCCTCAAGGAGAAGTTGCTGGAGGAGGCGGAGATCAGGTTCAGGAAGCTGCTGGACAACAGCTTTGACATCATTTTCACCATGGACCCGGAGGGAAACATCCTGGCCATCAACACCGACGCCGAGGAGCTCCTGGGTTTCCCGGTGCGGGAGATGTTGGGAAAAGGCTACCTGCGCTTTCTTCCTCCCGAGGAGAGGTTGAAGGCGGCGGACGCGTTGGCCCGCGGCTTCAGGGGTGAGAAGATAAGGTTCTTCGAGGTAAAGCTGGTGAGGCCGGACGGCAAGCCCGTCTTCCTGCAGTTGTCGGCCACCAGGCTCTACCAGCAAGGCGTCTCGGCCCTGGTGATCGCCAGGGACGTGACCGAGGCCCGCAAGATGGAAAGGGAGCTGGAGGAGAGGAACCGGAAGCTGGAGGAGGCCAACCGCAGACTCCGGGAGCTGGATACCTTCAAGACCGAGGTTATGGGGATAGTGGGCCATGAGCTTAGGTCACCCTTGACGGTCATCTTCAGCTACGCGGCCGCCCTCAAGGACCACTGGAGCAAGATGAGGGACGAGAGGAAGCTGGAATGCGTGGACCATATCCTGGCGGAATGCAACCGCCTCAACCGCATGGTGGAAAACGTCCTGGACCTGAGCAGGATGGAGACGGACAGGCTCTTTCTTCACCGCACCAAGGGTGACGTGTTGACGTTCGTTTCCGAGGTGGCCAAGGAGATGTCCATGGCGCCCGGCTCGCGCCCGGTGGAGCTGGACCTCCCCCCCGGGGAGCTGGTGCTGGAGCTCGACTGGGACAAGATGAAACAGGTCCTCATAAACCTCCTGGACAATGCCTTCAGGTTCAGCCCCGATGGGGAGAAGGTAAAGGTCTCGGTGGCCAGGGAGGACGGCTCGGTGGTGGTGAAGGTCATGGACCGGGGACCCGGCGTGCCGCCCGAGGACCGCGACAGGGTGTTTGAGAAGTTCACCCAGAGGAAGGGGGAGGGCATGGAGAAGGGGCTGGGGCTTGGACTCTACATAGTGCGCACCTTCGTGGAGGCGCACGGGGGCAGGGTGTGGGTGGAGGACGGGGCGGAAAGGGGAGCGGTCTTCGCCTTCTCCCTGCCCGAGACGGGCGAGGCCTGAGGACGTTGTCCATGGCCAGTGCCGCCACGGAGACGATGCCCTGTCCTCGGGGCGAAAACTGCTACCCACGGCCCGGAAATGTGGGAGCGCCTTTCACGGGCTCCGGGCGAGGGGAGTCCGGATCTCTTGGGGTATAATAATTTTCACGCCGTCGCTGGTGGCTGGCTACATCGGTGGTAGGTCGGCAAAAGAAAGATTTTAGTGACAACCGGGGATCGTCGGCGGGAGGAGATTTGGTTTCCCCTTCCGGGGTATCCGAGGGAAAAGGAGGTGGAGGATGTTCGGGAGGAGAAAGAAGGCGCTGGTCGTCTATTACACCAAGACCGGGCACACCGGCGAGGCCGCGGAAGCAGTGGCCCGGGGCCTCAGGGACTCCCGGGTGGACGTGAACGTGAGGACCGTGGACCAGGTGGACCCCTCCGATCTTGAGGCCTATTCCATCATCGCGGTGGGAGCTCCCACCTGGGCCGCGAGGCCGGCCAGGCCGGTCAAGAAGTTTTTGAAGGCCCTGGACAAGAAAGCCCTGAAGGGCAAGGTGGCGGCGCCCTTTACCTCCTACGCCGGCATGAGGGGCAAGGCCACGCTGCGGAGGATGAGGAGGCTCCTTCGCAGGCGGAAGGCCAAGAAAGTGCTCAAGGGAGTAGCGGTCAGGGCGGGCGCTCCCTTGAGCCTTTGGAAAGGGCGTAGCCCGAGCGAGGAGGACATAGCCCGCCTGGAAGAACTTGGCAGGAAGCTCGCCCGTTCGTGAACTTTGTCCCTGAGGCTTCGGAGGTTTTGGGCTTGCCGGTGGGCAGGGGTTCCTCGCGGAGAAATGCGCTTCCTCTGCGGGGTTGACTGTTGCGCTGGCGAGGGGAGGAACTCGTCTAACGGTTTTGTTTGCCATGTTGAAGAGAACGTCACGCATGGGCGGCGGGGGGTCCCACCGGCATGTAGGGGTCAGCGTATACATTTTCTTTCTCTTCTTCCTCCTGGGCACGCTCGTCAGCCTGGGCACCGGGATTTACGCCTACCGGACGTCCAGGTCGGCCTTCCTGGAAAGGGCCAGGGAGTCCCTCTGGAACACTTCCCACACGGCCAGGGACGTGATCCTCAACGTGTGGCTTCCCCTGCTGGCTCGAAAAACCTCCCTCGCCGCTTCCTACCTCGCTTCCGGGATCCCTGGCGCCGGCGACCGGTCGTCCCTCTCCCGGCAGCTGGCAAGCGTTTACCGTAATTTCCCCGAGTTCTTGAGGATCAACCTCTACGACCAGGAGGGCCTTTTCTTGGCCAGTTCAGATCCGCTTTACCAGGATGCCGGTATCGACCTATCCCGCCAGACTCCGGCCGGCGGGCTGGGGATCCTCCCCTTGAGGGAAGGCGGACCGGGAAGCGGCACGGTGGTGATATCCTTCGTGTGCCCCATAAAACAGGAAGGAACGGACACGCGCTTCCTGGTTGCTGACATGGACGTTAGGACGGTGAACCAGGAGATATCGAGCAAGCGGGTGGGCGTTTCCGGCGAGATATACCTGGTGGATGAAAAGGGAAGACTCGTGACCTATCCCAAGTACGGGCTCGAGGCCCACGGGGTGAGGGTCCTGGGTGACCCCTTGGATTCCGAGGGCGTGAGGAGGGCGATCGCCGGCGAGTCGGGCATATCCGTTTATCGTAACTACATGGGGGAGGAGGTGCTCGGCTGTTATTCCTGGATACCCGAGCTGAAGTGGGGGGTACTGGTAGAGGAGAAGACCTCCCACGTTTTCTCGCCGCTCGACAACGTGAAGAAGGGCATGCTGGCGGCGTTCATGGTCTGCCTGGCGGTTTCCGCCCTGGTCGCCCTCGTTTCATCGCGATGGCTGGGAAAGCCCATAAGGAAGGTGGCGGAGGCGGCGAGGTCGGTAGCCTCGGGTAAGCTGGGGGTGCGCCTCGAGTCCCGGGGACCCGGCGAGCTCCGCTCCCTGGCCGAAGATTTCAACCGCATGGCCGAGGGGGTGGAGAATTCCACCCAGTTCCTGGAAAGAACTGTCAACGAGAGGACCAGGGAGCTGATGTCGGTCATAAACGCGGCAGCGGAGCTGAGGTCGAGTCGAGAGCCATTCCACATCATGGCGAGGACCATGGATTTCGTCCAGGACAGCACGGGGTCCCAGGACGTTTGGGGTTACATGTACGAAGGAGAGGGATACCGCTTGATGGTGAGCAGGGTTACGACGCCGGGACTCCCGTCGCTCCCGGAGTTGCTGGACCCTTCGCGGGAGCCGTGGAATCGGATCTTGGAGGAAAGGAAGCCCGTTCCCATCGAATGGGAGGACATCTCTGCCGGGGCTGAGTCGGCGCTTTTCTGCCTTCCGCTTGCGACGCAGCAGAGGGTCCTAGGACTCGTGGCCTTCTCGATGCCGGTGGCAGCCGATGCCCTCCGAGGGCATACCGGGGACATCCTTTCGGTGATAGCCTTCGAGTCGGCATTGGCCCTGGAGAACGCCCTGCTCTACCGGGAACTGAGGGAGAAGATGGATGCCTTGGAGGAGGCGAACCGCGAGTTGAGGAGCCTGGACGAGGCCAAGAACAACTTCCTCTCCATGGTCACCCACGAACTGAGACAACCCCTTGCCCTCATCAGCGGATATGCCCAGACCATCCACGATTATTACGAGGAGCTCAGCGTGGAGGACGGGATGCAGTGCGCGCGGATCATCATGGAGAGGGCGGAGTACCTCTCCCGCCTGGTAGACGATCTGTTGGATCTGTCGGCGATGCGCCAGGGAGCCCTCCGGATCTACCCGGAGAGCCTGGATCTTCCGGATCTGGCGGAGAACGTGGTATCCCGGTTCGAAAAGCTGTATCCCAGTGTGCGCTTCGTCGTCGACTTCCCGCAAGACTTCCCCCGGGTGAAAGCGGACTCGCGGCGGATGGAACAGGTGTTAACCAACTTGGTGAACAATGCCATAAAATTCTCTGACGAGAAGGGAGAGGTAGAGGTCAGGGGGAGTTTCGACGAGCGCGAAGTACTGGTGGAGGTTATGGACCGGGGCAGGGGGATAGACCCGGAGAAGATCGACCGCATCTTCGACCCTTTTTTCCAGGAGGATTTCTCCATCAGGAGGCCCTACCCGGGAGTGGGATTGGGGCTTCACGTATGCCGGCAGCTGGTCTTCGCCCACGGGGGTAGGATATGGGCCGAGAACCGGGAAGGAGGCGGAGCCCGCTTCGCCTTCACTCTACCTCGGCATTCTTCGGGCGAGGGCGGCGGTTAGGGCCACGGCATGCCCTTGCGAGTCGAAAGGGGAGGAAAAGCGAGATGGTGGAGGAGGAAGTACTTTTCGAGGCCATAGCCGAGGCCGGCAGAAAAGGCGCCGATTTCTGCGACGTCTTCGTGGAGGAGAGGACCACTTATACCCTGCGCCTGGAGGAGGGGAAGGTCCAGGAGAACGTGAGCGGGACCGAGATGGGCGCGGGCATCAGGGTGCTGGTGGGAGAGACCGCCGCTTATGCCTACACGAATTCGCTGAGGAGGGAATCTATTCTGGAGGCGGCCAGGGCGGCCGCCTCTGCCGCTAGGTCGGGAAAGGGCGGCAGTTTCTCCCTCGGCGATGTAAGAAGGCTTTCGTCTCCCCCGACCCACCCGGTGATGGAGGAGCCCGGCTCGGTGGAGAGGGAGTTCAAGCTGGAGCTGGTCAGCAAGGTGGACAGTTCTGCCCGGGCGGCGGGGGCGAAGGTCTCCCATGTCGTGGTGGTGCTGGGAGAAGGCAGGCAGAGGGTGCTCATAGCCAATTCCCTGGGAGAGCTGGCCGAGGACGATAGGGTGAGGGTTCGCCTGGTGGCCCAGGTGGTGGCCAGGGATAAGGGGGAGGCCCAGACCGGAACGGAAAGCCCGGGCATACTCGGGGGCTATGAGCTTTTCCGGGTACATGCTCCCGAGGAGGTAGGAAGGAAGGCGGCGGAGCAAGCCCTGGTGATGCTGGAGGCCCGACAGGCCCCGACCGGTCCCATGCCGGTGGTGATCGCCAACGGGACCGGAGGGGTGCTGTTCCACGAGGCCTGCGGCCATGGGTTGGAGGCCGACGCCGTTTACAAGAAGGCCTCGGTGTTCGCCGGCAGGTTGGGAGAGAAGGTGGCGTCCGAGCTCGTTTTCGCCTACGACGACGCCACCCTGGG
>JBBFMI010000107.1:0-6830 GCA_037478635.1 Candidatus Geothermincolales bacterium
CCACCCTCTTGAACTCCCCCGGGCGGCCCAAGAAGGGACGGGCGATCACCCGGCTGACTCCCCACTCCCCCCGCAGAAGGTCCCTGGCGATCCGGCACATGCGGTAGAGCTCCTCCAGGGGTATGACTTCCTTGTGGGCGGCCAGCTGGAAAACGCTGTCCGCCGAGGTGTACAGGATGGGACTCCCGGTGCGCAGGTGCTCTTCCCCCAGCTCCTCGATTATCTCGGTGCCGGAAGCGGGCTTGTTGCCCAGGACCTTCCGACCGATACGCCGCTCGAACTCCTCCACCAGTTCCCGGGGGAATCCCCGCGGAAACAGGGGAAAGGGGCGTTCCAGCACCACCCCCGCCAGCTCCCAGTGGCCGCTGGTGCTGTCCTTTCCGGGGGATCTCTCCAGCATGGTGCCGTAAGCGGCCCTGGGCAGGGCACGGGGCGGGACGCCAGCTATCTTGTCCAACCAGCCCAGCCCGAGGGCTTCCAGCCTGGGCAGGTGCAGGCCTCCCACCGCCTCCGCCAGGTGGCGGAGGGTATCTGCCCCCTCGTCCCCGTATAGATGGGCGTCGGGGAGGTAACCCGCCCCCACCCCGTCCAGCACTATCCAGATGACCCGCTTAACCCGGTATCCCACCTTCACATCCACTCCCTTTCCCGTAGCAATCTCAGAAGGGCCGGAAATGCATCCTGTGGGAGACCGCGATCCCGGAAGGGAGGCAGTCCTTCACCTGGAATGACCCTTCCTCGACCACGCCGATCTCCCTTGCCATCTTGCTAAGACATGGCCATCCAGCCGTTTCTCCTCCGCCCCGGCACAAGGCCACCAGGGAGGGCGGCATGAGGCCTTATCCCGCGCAAAGCCTCAAGGCTAATCGCGCTCGCCGAAAGCTGGGCATCCTCCCGCCTTGCGACTCTCGCCGGGGAAAGCACTTCACTTTATGTCGTCCCCGACGACCTACACGCCTGAAACCACAAAAAAAGAAAGGGGCTCTCTGCCCCTTCCTTCTCTCCCTTCCCCTTGGTTCAAGCGCTCTTTTCTCCAGCCTTCTTCAACGGGAGCTCCTGGTAGTGCTCCAGCCATATCTCGTCGGCCAGACGACCGTACTCCTCGCCGTAGCGGTCCAGGTCCGGCGCCAGCTCGGTGAGGATCCCTTCCGCCTCCGGGTGGGTGGGCTTGGCGCCGCACTTGGCCACGCACTCCCGCAACACGTAGGGATGATCGATGATCATGCAGGGACGCAGGAGGTTGGGGTGATAGGGCCTCCTGCTCCTTATCTCGGTGAAGAACTCGCTGTGCAGAACTTCCCTCAGGGACTTCTCCTTTATGTTGTCCACCGAGAAGTGGGCGAACACGCAGGGCTCCACGTCGCCGGTGCAGGTGATGTGGAGGTAATTGTGACCGGCGGCCATGCACCCCCCCACCAGCGGCCCGTCACACCAGAAATCGGACACCAGTAGCTTCTTCTCCCGGCGCATCCGGTTGATGCGCTCCCACCGCTGGATCCTCTGCTCCGGCGTGGTCATCAGGTCCAAGGAGGGTCGGGTGCCCACCGGCATGTACTGGAAGTACCAACCGATGAAGCATCCCTTCTCGTTCATGTAATAGTCCACGAACTCCTCGCTGGTGAGCAGGTCGGAGTTGAAGCGGGTCACCGTGGCGGAGAAACCGTAAAGGGCCCCTGCTTCCCGCAGGTTGTCCATGGCCCGGATCACCTTGGAGTAAACGCCATTCCCCCGACGTTGGTCGGTCTCCTCCTCGTATCCCTCCACCGAGATGCAGGGGATGACGTTTCCCAGCTCCGCGATCTGTTCGGCCAGCTTCCGGTCGATGAGCGTCCCGTTGGTGTACACCTGGAAGGTGATGTCGTGGTGGCGACGGAATACGTCCAGCAAGGGCTCGTAGTAGAAGGGCTCCCCTCCCGAGATGACGATGAAATAGATGCCCATCTCCTTGGCCTCGTCGAGGACCCGGTCGACCACCTCCACCGGGAGGTCGTCCTTCTTGGAATACATCCCCGCGTAACATCCCACGCAGCGGAGGTTGCACCGCATGGTGGGGCTCATCACCAGCAACATGGGCGGGCTGAATCCATTTTCCCTCTCGAACCCCTCCCTCTGGCGCGCCTTGTAGAAAAGGGCGTCGACCAAGAAGTTGATGGCTCCACGGCGCACGTTCTTGTGCATGTAGGGCAACCGCTTCTTTACCTGCAATATGAGGGTTCGCACGAACTCCTGGCCGTCCGGCCACTTGATCTCCCTGACGAACCTCTCGGCGAAGGAGAGGAGCTTTTCGTCGGGGATATTGGGGAGCACGTAAACTAAGCCGCTTACCGTCTTCTTCACCCAGTAATCCCTGACGTTATTGGATATGGCCAACATTCCCACCTCCAGTGGAGTCTCAGCAAATCGGACCTTGGCGTGAAGACGACTTGTCTATTTACCCTTCCCCTAATGCTTTCCTTTGTTAAATATTCTATTAAAAGCCGTGCTTCGTCAAACCGACGAATAAAAGGCCCTCTCAACTTTTCAACCAAGGGAATGACCCGATACCCGCGTCGGAATTCATGATCTCCACATCGATGGAAGCTTAAACATCCCGATTATAGCTTCTTCGACCATGACCCGTTTCCCTCCACCACACAGGCTGTCCAAGCTCCACGTTATAACGGCCACCTGGACAACTACGCCCGCTGAACTGGCGTTTAGAATGCGCGATGGCTCTTTCCCACCTCGTAAAAAAGTCCAGCCAGAGGACTCGACCTTCTTACCTCACCCGAAAAGCCCTGAATCCCGACAGTCGATCCGTCCCGGGACCCGTTCTCCCGCCGACCGACACGGATGCGTGGAAACCTTCCTCCGCCATTCGCCAGGGCCACCGCACCGGAAAGGGGTCTACCGGTATCTCCTATCCTCAGGCTCCCTCCTCAAGCCCTCGGATGCGCCCTCAGGTAAACCTCCCTTATCCTCTCTTTGCTCACGTGGGTGTAGACCTGGGTGGTGCCGATGCTGGCGTGGCCCAGGAGCTCCTGGATGTAGCGGAGGTCGGCTCCCCTCTCGAGGAGGTGAGTGGCGCAGCTGTGACGGAGGGTGTGAGGAGTCACCTTGTCTCCCAACCCCACCCTCTCTGCCCTCGCCTTCAGGATCTCCCACACCCACTGCCGGCTGAGCCTCCTTCCCCGAGAGTTCAAGAACAGGGCCCTCTGGACGGACGAGCGGACCAGGGCGGGCCTGCCCTCCCGCAGGTAATCTTCGAGGGCAGCCAGGGCTTTGCTACCGAGGGGTACCACCCTCTCCCGACTCCCCTTGCCCATCACCCTCACCTCTGCTTCCCCCAGGTCCAGGTCATCCAGGTCGAGCCCCACCAGTTCCGACACCCTCATGCCGGTGGCATAAAGGGTCTCGAGGATGGCCCGGTCGCGCAGGCCCGCCGGATCCCGGGGAAAAGGCTGTTCCAGTAGCCTTTCCACCTCGGACTGGCTTATGACCCGGGGGAGCTTCCGGACATAGCGGGGATAGTGGAGATCAAGGGCAGCGTATCCCTGCCCCCTGCCCTCCTCCACCAGGAAGCGGTGGAACCGTCGCACGGCGGCGGTGGCCCTGGCCACCGAGCGGAGGGAGAGGCCTTCTTCCGCCAGGAAAGCCAGGAAGTCGGTGAGCTGGGCCCTATCGAGGTCCTCCGGCTTGTCGGCCCCCACCCGGCGCGCATACCGGACGAAGCGTTCCAGGTCCCTCCCGTACGCCTCCAGGGTCCGGGGCGACAGGCCCTTTTCTACCCTCAGGAACAGGAGGAACTCCCGGACCAGTTCATCCCAGGCATTCCTGTCTCTCCGGCTCCCCTCCATGGCGGTCTCCCCGTGGTCTCGCAGGATCCTCCGCTCCCGCCCCTCGTGGAGTTAATCACAGAACCCGCGATGCTTCCCGTGGACCTCCCATCAACGTGTGATGAGCCCTCGCTCTATCAGGTCGGTCGATAAAACCCCTCGAGGTAAAGGGAGGCCAGGGCTATCCCGGCGATGCTCTTCGAGTCCACGATCTCCCCCGAGGCTACCATGCCCAGGGCCTCTTCCAGGGGTACCTTTAAGATCTCGAGGAACTCGTCTTCTTCCGGCGAAGCCTGGCCGGGGATCAGTCCTTCGGCCAGAAAAAGGTGCAGGATCTCGTCGCTGAAGCCGGGGGAGGTGTAGAAGGAGGTCAGCCTGGTCCATTTGGAGGCGCGGTATCCGATCTCCTCCTCCAGTTCCCGGCGTGCGCATTCCAAGGGGTCTTCGCCCTCCCGCAATTTTCCCGCCGGTATCTCGAGGAGTTCCCTGCCCGCGGGATGGCGGTACTGCCTTACCAGGAAAACCCCGCCGTCCCTGTCCAGGGGCACCATCCCCACTGCACCCCAGTGGCGTACCAACTCCCTCTCCGCTTCCACCCCGTTGGGCAGAAGGACGCGATCCAAGTAAAGCCTTACCACCTTGCCCTCGAACACGGCCTTCCGCTCGATCAGACGATGACCGCTTTCCATGTATCCACCTTCCTCCATTCGAGAACGCGTCCGGTATCCTCGGCTACCTCGCAAGCCTCAACATGCACTTGACCTGACAAAAGCCTCTCTGGATGCCCGGGGGGACCACGGCGAAAGGGGAATCGCCGGCGCTCACCTCAAGTTCCCCGCCACCTGGACTATCTCGCGCAACCAGCGGGAAAGTCGGTTCAGCTCTTCCACCTCCACGAATTCCCGGGTGCTGTGGGATTCCATGACCCCCATGGACAGCACCACCGATCGAATCCCGGCGGCGTTCAGGAAATTGGCATCACTCCCGCCTCCCGACGAGGTGGGCAGAACCTTCATGCCCATGGCCTTCCCCCCCTCCACCACCACCTGTACCAGGGGATCGTCCTCGGGTATGGAGAATCCCTCGTAAGCCCTCTCGAACTCCACCCTGACCCCCACGCCGGTGGAGTTCTCCGTCTCCACCGCCGCCTTCCGGATGGCCTTCTTGTGCTCCTCCAGCTTCTCAGGGACCAGGGACCTCACCTCGCCCAGGGCCACCACCTCGTCGGGGACAATGTTCACCGCCTTGCCACCCTGGATGACGCCCACATTGGCGGTGGTGTCCGCATCTATCCTGCCCCAACGGATCATGCTGATGGCCCAGGCCGCTCCGTATATGGCGTTGATCCCCTTCTCCGGCTCGACCCCGGCGTGGGCAGCCCGTCCCTGGAAGGTCATCTTCACGTTGTCCTGGGTAGGCGAAGCGATTATGACCTTTCCCACCTTCCCCGCCCCATCCACCACCAGGGCATGGCGGGACTTTATCTTCTCCCTTTCCAGGTGCCTTACCCCCTGAAGGCCCTTCTCCTCGGCCACGGTGAAGAGGAACTCCAGTGGCCCGTGGGGAAACTCGCCCCTTACCGCACTCCTTAGCAGGTCCATGAGCGCGGCGATTCCCACCTTGCAATCGGCTCCCAGGACGGTGTCCCCTTCCGAAACCACCCGGTCCCCCTTGACCTTCGCCTTTATTCCCCTCCCCGGGCTCACGGTGTCCAGGTGGGCGCACAACAGCAGGGGCGGCGCGTCCAGCCCCGAGGCGGGCACGCTCACGTATACGTTCCCCGCCTCACCGCCGATCCTCTTTCCCGCCTCATCCATGTATGGCTCCAGGCCCAGGGACCTCATCTCCTCCATGAGCAGCTTGGCCATCTCCCCCTCGTGAAGGCTTTCGCTGTCCACCTTGGTCAGCTGAATAAAATAATCCAGCAAGCGGTCGTCCACTGCCACCACCTCCAGCAACCACGGATCTGCCGTCAGCCGTCGCAAGCCCTATAAGCCGTCAACCCTCTCCGCCCGGAACCGGGAGGAGCGAGCTGAGAACCGTCTTCATCGCTGAGAACCGTTTTCATCCATGCCTTTACCCGGTTGAGCCCGATGTGGCCACCTAACTTCCCTTTTCAGAGGTGCCTCCTCGCAATTGCGAAGCGCCTCCCGAAACGATTTCGCCCCCTCGCGTGGTCCCATCTCCGGAATACCACCGTTTACGAACGGAACGAACCCGAAGCCGAAGTAAATGCCTTGCTGCCCTTAAGCCTCCTCGCCGACCACCTTCAATTCCGGCCTTTCAGCCTGATCGGGTTGGCGGCGCGACATCCTGCGCCTCAGCGCCGCGCCGACGAACTCCCGGAAAAGGGGATGGGGGCGGTTTGGCCTGGACCTGAACTCGGGGTGGAATTGGGTGGCCAGGAACCAGGGGTGATCCTGCCTTTCCACGATCTCCACCAGCTTCCCGTCGGGAGAGAGCCCGGAGAAGACCACTCCCGCCTTCTGGAGTATCGACCGATAATGGTTGTTCACCTCGTAACGGTGACGGTGCCTCTCGTAGACCACCTCTTCCCCGTAACAGCGGTGGGCCAGGGACCCCTCCATCAGCCTACAGGGGTAAAGCCCGAGGCGCATGGTGCCCCCCATCTCGTCCACGTCTCGCTGCCCGGGCAACAGGTCGATGACCGGATGGGGCGTGGCAGGGTCGAACTCCGAGCTGTTGGCCTTCTCCAGGCCGCACAGGTTCCTGGCCGTCTCTATAACCGCGCACTGCAAACCAAGGCAGATGCCGAAAAAGGGCACGCGGTTCTCGCGCGCGTAGCGGATGGCCTCCACCTTGCCGTCGACGCCGCGCACCCCGAAGCCGCCCGGTATGAGGATGCCGTCGAGGCCGGAGAGCAGCTCGCCGGCGTTCTCCCTGGTGATGTCGTCCGAGGCTATCCAGGAGATTTCCACCCGCGCTCCGTGGGCGTACCCGCCGTGCTGCAAGCTCTCGATAATGGACAGGTAGGCATCGGAGAGGTCCACATAT
>JBBFMI010000108.1:0-6819 GCA_037478635.1 Candidatus Geothermincolales bacterium
CGGGAAGGGCCTGGTCATCTGCGCCTCCGCCATAGATAACCTGGTGAAAGGCGCCTCTGGCCAGGCGATCCAATGCCTGAACCTGATGATGGGGTGGGAGGAGACAACGGGCCTTCAGTCCCTGGGGGTCTTCCCCTGATATTCCTCGAACAGCTCTGGGGTCTAAAGGTGCTCGAGGACGGGATCGGGCCTTGATCGCCGCCAGGATCATTGCAGATGAAGGGATACGTGCGGGAGGGCGCGCCGGCCTTTTGCGGCAGCCCGAAGTTGCAGCAGACTGAAGCGGAGGCGGTCCGGGACCGCCGGGATGGCCACGACCTCCGGGAGGGAAGTGAACCCTTCTTGCTCCCTCGTCCTACTTGGCGGGCGCCCGGACCTGGCACGAGGAGGATAGTCGAAGGTCATCGCGGGCCCCGCGGTCGGGGTCGTTCGTCGATTGTTAGGCGGCGAGCCCGTCGGGATGGATACTGGAAGGCGGATACTGGAAGGTGGCATGAACATGGAGGGTAAGGCAGGGCGCGGCGTCTGCGCTCCCCGGGGGTTCCGGGCGGGGGCGGTGTCCTGTGGCATAAAGAGGGGTGGCGCCCTGGACCTGTGCTTGTTCCAGGCGGAAGTCCCCTGCGTGGCGGCCGGCACCTTCACCCGCAACGCCTTCAAGGCGGCGCCGGTGGTGGTGACCATGGAGCACCTGGCCAGGGAGGGCACCCTTCAGGCGGTGGTGGCCAATTCGGGGATGGCCAACGCCTGGACCGGCGATAGGGGTCGAGAGGATGCCCGGACCATGGCTGAGGAGGCTGGGCGCCTGCTCGGCATCCCCCCGCAAAGGGTGGCGGTGGCCAGCACCGGCACCATCGGCACCTTCCTGCCCATGGACAAGGTCTTGAACGGCCTGCGCTCCGTGATCCCCCGGCTGTCGGAAGGAGGGGGGGAGGAGGCGGCCCGGGCCATCATGACCACCGATTCCTTTCCCAAGCTGGGAGAGTGGGACTACGGCGATTTTTGGGTGGGCGGCATGGCCAAGGGGGCCGGGATGATACACCCGGACATGGCCACCATGCTGGCCTTCATAACCACCGACGCGGAGGTGGACGGGCGGTCGCTCGACCGGGCCCTCAAGACGGCGGTGGAGAACACCTTCAACCGGATTACCGTGGATGGCTGCACCAGCACCAACGACATGGTCCTGGCTCTGGCGAGCGGCCTTTCCGGCTACCGTCCGAAGCCGGGGGAGCTGGAGGAGGCGCTGCACGAGGCTTGCCGGCACCTCTCCCGCCTGATAGTCCGGGACGGCGAGGGCGCCACACGCCTCATGAGGGTGAGGGTGGAGGGAGCCCGGGACGACCGGGAGGCCAAGGAGGTGGCCTTCGCCGTGGCGGGCTCCCTGTTGGTGAAGACGGCCCTCTTCGGCGGCGACCCCAACTGGGGGAGGATAGTCCAGGCCGTGGGGGCGGCCCTTCCCGATGCAAGCGAGGAGGGGACGGAGGTCTCGGTGGGTGACACGGTACTGGCGAGGGACGGGCTTCCGGCCGGGTACGATGAGAAAGAAGCGCGCGAGGCCTTCTCCCGCGAGGAAGTGGAGGTAACGGTCAGGCTTTCCCGGGGCGGAGGTACCGCCGAGGTCGTCACCTGCGACATCGGTTACGAGTACATCCGAATAAACTCTGAATACCGTACCTGAGGCCAGGAGGGCCCCTTGAGGAGGTAGGCTATGGACGACGAGAAGTTGAAGGCCCGCATCTTGACCGAGGCGCTTCCCTTCATAAAGGAGTTCTACGGCAAGACAGTGGTGGTGAAGGTGGGAGGGAGCGCCCTGGAGGACCCCCAGATCAAGGAGTGGTTTGCCACCGATGTGGTCCTCATGCGCTACGTGGGGATAAACCCCGTGGTGGTCCACGGAGGAGGGCCGCAGGTGAGCGACCTGATGCGCAGGCTTTCCCTGGAGGTCCGCTTCGTGGACGGGCACCGGGTCACCGACGCCGCCGCCATGGAGGTGGTGAAGATGGTGCTGGTGGGGAAGATGAACAAGGAGATCGTCAACCTCATAAACGAGCACGGCACCCTGGCGGTGGGTTTGTCGGGGGAAGACGGAGGCCTGATAATGGCCCGCAAGAAGTTGCACGAGGGCTCGGAAGGGGCGGTGGACCTGGGTTTCGTGGGAGAGGTGGACAGGGTCAACCCCCGCATCCTCGAGGACCTCATAGGGGACGAGTTCATCCCAGTGGTGGCGAGCATAGGCGTGGACGAGAGGGGACAGAGCTACAATATCAACGCCGACCTGGTGGCGGGGGCGCTGGCCGAGGCGCTGGGCGCCTATAAGCTCGTCTACCTGACCGACGTGGACGGCATCCTGCTCGACCTGGAGGACCCCTCCTCTCTGGTGCCGGAACTCTCCGTAAAAGAGGCCGAGAGGATGTTGGAAGAGGGGCTCCTGGAGAAGGGGATGATCCCCAAGGTGGAGAGCTGCCTGAGGGCGGTGCGAGGAGGGGTCCACAGGGCCCACATCATCAACGGCCGGCGGGAACACGCCCTGATCCTGGAGCTCTTCACCGACTCGGGCGTGGGGACCATGATCTATCCCTGATGGGCGCGGGCGATCGAGGCCTTACGGAAGTCCGAGGTCAGTGGGCGGTTTTCGTGTCGGCTATGGGACGCATGCGAAAGGACGTGCACGGTATGGCGGGGTCGATGGACTTGGAAGAAGCGATTCAGGTCGAAAAAGAGCGCCTCATCTCCACTTACCGGCGTTTCCCGGTCCTCTTCGTGAGGGGCAAGGGGAGCCGCCTGTGGGACTGGGAGGGTAGAGAATACCTGGACCTGGCAGCCGGCCTGGGCACCTGCGTCCTCGGGCACGCCCACCCCGCGGTGGCCCAGGCCGTGGCGGAAGAGGCCTGGCGATTGCAGCACGTGTGCAACCTGTACTACACCGAGCCCCAGCTGAGATTGGCCGGCGAGCTGATCGTGAGGTCCTTCCCGGGGCGCGTCTTCTTCTGCAACAGCGGGACCGAGGCCAACGAGGCGGCCATCAAGCTGGCCCGAAAGTACATGCGGCAGGTGAGGGGAGAGGACCGCTACGTGATAGTGTGCGCCCTGCGCGCCTTCCACGGTCGTACCCTGGGTTCCCTGGCGGCCACCGGCCAGCCCGAGAAATCGTTGCCCTTTTCTCCCTTGCCGGAGGGCTTCGTCCACGTGCCGTACAACGACCTTGCCGCGGTGGAGGAGGCGCTTAAGGACCCCCGGGTATGCGCGGTGATGCTGGAGCCCATCCAGGGAGAGGCGGGGGTATATCCCCCCAGCCCCGAGTACTTGAAGGGAGTGGAGCGGCTGTGCCGGGAAAGGGGCATCCTCCTGATCCTCGACGAGGTGCAGACGGGAATGGGCAGGACGGGAGAGCTTTTCGCCTGGCAACGTTACGGCGTGCGGCCCGATGTCATGACCCTGGCCAAGGGCCTTGCCAACGGCCTGCCCATAGGGGCGGTGGTGGCGTCATCGGAGGTGGCGAGGGCCCTTGTCCCCGGGGACCACGGGAGCACTTTCGGGGGTAACCCGATTGCCTGCGCCGCTGGCCTGGCGACACTCAGGGTCCTGGAGGAAGAGGCCCTGGTGGAGAACGCCCGGGCGGTGGGAGGATATTTCAGGGAAAGGCTGGAAGGCCTCGTCCGGGAAACGGGACCTTCGTCCGAGGTGAGGGGCGTGGGCCTAATGCTTGCCGTGGAGATAGGGGGAATGGACTCCTGGGAGGTGGCCCTGGGATGTCTGCGCAGGGGCCTGGTGGTGAACCCGGTGGGGCCTCAGGCCCTCCGCTTTCTGCCTCCCCTGTGCCTGAGCCAGGAGGAGGTGGACGAGGCGGTGGACATGTTGGCCGCGGCCTTGGAGGATGCAAGGGGAAAGTAGGAGGCGCCGTGGAACGCGAAGTGAATCTCAAGGGCAGGGACCTTTTGAGCGTGGCCGACCTGGATAAGGCCGAGCTCATGGCGGTCTTGGATCGAGCCGCTTCCTTCAAGCGCAGGCTGGGCCGGGAAGATGTGGAGCCCAGCTTGCGGGGCAAGCTGGTGGCCCTCATCTTCGAGAAGCCTTCCACCCGGACCCGGGTATCCTTCGAGGCGGCGGTGCATCACCTGGGAGGAAAACCCCTGGTTCTCCAAGCCAACGAACTTCAGTTGGGAAGGGGCGAGACCGTGGGGGACACGGGGAGGGTTCTATCCCGGTACGTGCATGCCATTGCCCTGCGCACCTTCTCCCAGTCCACCCTGGAGGAGCTGGCGGGGGCGGCCGCGGTTCCGGTCATAAACGCCCTGAGCGACCTGGAACATCCCTGCCAGGTCCTGGCGGACCTCATGACCATGAGGGAGGTCTGGGGCGGACTGGAAGGGCTCAGGGTCGCTTACATGGGAGACGGCAACAACGTCGCCAATTCCCTCTGCCTGGGATGCGCCCTGGTGGGCGCACGTTTGCGGGATGGATGCCCGAAGGGTTACGAACCGGATCCTTCATCCTCCAAAAGGCCTGGGAGCTGGGGGGACGGGATTCGGTGGAGGTGGTCTACCGCCCGGAGGAGGCGGTGAGGGAGGCCCAGGTGGTCTACACCGACGTCTGGGTATCCATGGGCCAGGAGGAGAGCGAGAGACGGAAGAGGGACCTCAGGCCGTTCCAGGTGAACGAGGCTCTTCTTGCCCTGGCCCACGAAAAGGCAGTGGTCATGCACTGCCTTCCCGCCCATCGAGGCGAGGAGATCACCGATGAGGTGCTGGACGGACCCCGTTCCGTGGTCTGGGATCAGGCGGAGAACCGCATGCACGTGCAGGCCGCCCTCCTGGAGATGCTCATTTCGGGCTGATGCGATTCCCGCCTAGAACGGACTTATGGGAGAGCGCCCTTTGATGCGTTGGCCCGTGGCGACGTGGTGGCGTTGGGAAGACCGGCGGGGTTCCCGGACTCGCGTTCAAGGGGGTGAAGGTTGGCCGCGTCACGGGAAAAGAGGCTGCGGGAGATCCGAGACATACTTTCCCGTTTTCCCTCCACCCAGAGGGAGATAGCGGAGGAGCTGGTCCGCAGGGGTTTTCGGGTAGGCCTTTCCACCATCTCCCGGGACTTGAGGGAGTTGGGGGCGGTTAGGGTGGCCTCCCGGGGAGGAGGGGCGGTGTATTCTCTGCCCGGTCAACTTCCCCCCTCCCCGGAAGGGGAGGAAGAACTGGCTCGAGGACTCCGGGGGTTTCTGGTGAGGGCGGAAGCCAGTGGCAACCTGGTGGTCTTGCACACAGGCCCGGGGAACGCCCAGGCGCTGGCGGCACTCCTGGACCGCGCCTCTCTCCGGGAGGTGGCCGGTACGGTGGCGGGCGACGATACCATCATCGTGGTGGTGAGGGAAGGGTTTTCCGCCGCCGATTTAGCGAGCAGGTTCCGGAGGCTGGCGGGAATGGAGCGGGAGGTAGTGACGTAGGTCGTCGGCTCCATTCCCGGCACGATGTCGCCTGATGGGTGGAGGATGCCGCCCAGGGTGTAAAGTCCTTGAGAGGCCACAGGTAACCGGAGGAATAAAGGTCTTCAACCGGTTGCCAAGGAGGGTACCACCGGTCGGAGCCGGTTTCAGAAGCTGGCGGACCCGAGGATCAGAAACTGATGGGAGAGCGAGAACCCGATGGATCTCGAAGGGGCATATTCGAGGCGGATCGAAAGGGCTGGCACCGATTATGCCTTCTTTGGAGCGATGGTCGGACGCGGTTACCGGGGCGAAGATCGCCATCATCCCTTCGTCATCGAGCGTATTCTGCGGGAATGTGGCCCTTTGAGCAGGTGGAGCGGCCCGGTCCATGGGAGGTGATAGGATGAGCGACTTGGTGATATTGGCCTATTCCGGGGGCCTGGACACCTCGGTGGCCATCCCCTGGCTTAAGGAGAAGTACGGGTACGACGTGGTGGCCCTGTCCGCCGACCTGGGACAGCCCGGCGACCTCGAGGCGATAAGGGAAAAGGCGTTGCGGATAGGGGCGGTGGACGCCGTCACCCTGGACCTGAAGAGTCAGTTCCTGGAGGAGTTCGTCCTTCCGGCCCTCCAGGCAAATGCCCTCTACGAGGGAAAATATCCGCTGGCGACTTCCCTGGCCAGGCCGCTCATAGCCCGGGCCCTGGTGGAGGAGGCCGAGAAGAGAGGCGCCAGGGCGGTGGCCCACGGATGCACGGGGAAGGGAAACGACCAGGTGCGTTTCGACGTCACCGTGATGGCTCTCGCGCCGCACCTGCAGGTGATAGCCCCCCTGAGGGAGTGGAACATGTCCCGGGAGGAGGAGATGGAATACGCCCGGGAGAGGGGGATACCGGTGCCGGTGACCAGGGAAAGCCCTTACTCGGTGGACGAGAACCTGTGGGGGAGGAGCTGCGAGGCAGGGGTGCTGGAGGATCCCTGGGCGGAGCCGCCGGAGGATGCCTTCGCCTGGACCGTTTCTCCCCGGCAGGCGCCGGAGGAGCCGGAATACCTGAAGATAGGTTTCGATCGGGGAAGGCCGGTCTCCCTCAACGGCGAGAGGATGGACCTCCTTGACCTGGTGGGAGAGCTCAACCGCCTGGGCGGGCGTCACGGCGTCGGCCGCATCGACATGGTGGAGAACCGGCTGGTGGGCATCAAGTCCAGGGAGATATACGAGGCCCCGGCGGCCACCATCCTGATCGAGGCCCACCGTGCCCTGGAGGAGCTGGTGCTCACCCGCGAGACCCTACACTTCAAACCGGTTCTCGAGCTGAAGTTCGCCGAGCTCGTCTACTACGGGTTGTGGTATGAGCCCCTGAGGGAGGCCATCTCGGCCGCGGTGGAGATGACCCAGAGAT
>JBBFMI010000109.1:0-6778 GCA_037478635.1 Candidatus Geothermincolales bacterium
CCGCCAGCGTGGAACTGGAAGGGGGCTCCCGGGTCACCGGCCAGGTCATAAGCGTCCCGAAGGAGAGGCCATACGTGAACCACCTCCAGCTGGTGAAGGGCCGGGACCTGGAGCAGGACGAGCCAGAGCTGACCTGCCTGGTGGAGCGCCGTTTCGCCTCCTTCAACCGCCTGAACCCGGGTGACCACGTATACGTGTTGAAGAACGGCAGGAAGCTCAAGGTGAAGGTGGCCGGGGTGGTGGCGAGCCCGGAATACATAATCGTCTTCCGCAACCGGCAGTTCCCCATGACCAGCGCCTCGGCCTACGGGATCTTTTACTTCAACGAGCAGCAGGCCCGCTTCCTCCTAGACTTCCCTCCCGGGTCCTACAACGAGTTCGCCTTCCGCCTGTATGACTACCAGTATCTTCCAGATGTCCAGAGGGACGCGGTGGACGCTCTCTCGCCTTACCAGGTAAAGGAGGTGACCACCAGGGAAAACCAGATATCGAACACCCTCCTCGAGATGGACCTCCAGCAGATGAAGAACTTCGCCCTCTTCTTCCCCGTTCTTTTCTTCTCGATAGCCGCCTTCAGCATCTACATGATCCTTTCCCGGATGGTGAGGATCCAGAGGCCGACCATCGGGCTTCTCAGGGCGATGGGGTTTTCCCGCCGCCAGGTGATGTTCCACTACCTCTCGTTCGCCCTGCTGGTGGGCGTGGCGGGCCTGATCGCCGGCATGGTCTTCGGCTGGGTCGCCACTTGGATCGTGACCAGGATCTATTCGACCACCCTGGGCATACCCTTCGTCTCGCTGGGCTTTTATCCCCTGGCCCTGCTGATAGGCGCCGTGGTCGCGCTGGGCTTCTGCGCCCTGGCGGGCCTGGTGCCCGCCCGGGAATCGGCCAGGGTCCAGCCCACCGAGGCCTTGAGGGGGCAGATAGACCCGGTGAAGTACGGGAGGAAGACCCTGGTGGAAAGGGTCGTACCCTTGTTTTCCCGCACCAAGGTTTTCTGGAGGCTTCCCCTGCGCAACGTCCTGAGGAACCGGCGCCGCACCGCTTTCACCGTGATCGGTATAGTCTTCGCCGTGGTCCTCATCATGATGAACCTCGGGCTGAACGACACCGTCAACGCCAACATGGAGAGGGCCTTTCAGAAGCAGTTCACCTTCGACATAGCCGTCCTGTTCCTGGAGCCCCAGTCCAAGATCGCCCAGAGGAAGCTGGAAGAGATCCCGGGCGTTTTAAAGGTGGAGCCGACGGTGGGCGCTCCCTGCCACGTGAGGAACGGGTCCCGGGAACTGGAGAGCGTGGTCCTGGGCATAGAGCCCCGGAGCGAGATGAGGGGCTTTCTGAACGAACGGAACGAGCTGGTCACCGTGGGCCCCGGAAGCTGCCTGATAAGCAAGAACTACCGGGAGGAGCTGGGACTGCAGGTCGGGTCCGTGTTGGAGATAGAGGTCTTCGGCAGGAAGGAGAACTTCAGGGTGGGCGATCTCATCGTGGAACCCCTGGGCTCCTTCGTCTACGTGCCCCTCGAGGAGGCCCGACGCCTCCTGGGCTATGGGGAGAGGTCCACCGCCTTCTACCTCAAGATCGACCCTGCCCGGCTGGACGAGGCCCGGAAGGAGCTCTACGACATGGAGGGGGTGCTCTCCCTGGTCGACCTGGGCCACATCCGCAACGAGATAAAGACCATGCTGTCCCTGCTTTACCTGGTCATAGCGGTGATGCTCATATTCGGGTTCGTGATGGCCTTCTCCCTGGTCTTCAACACCTCCACCATAAACATAATGGAGAGGGAGCAGGAGGTGGCCACCATGCTCACCCTGGGCATTCCCCAGTGGAAGGCATCCCTCTCCCTCACGGTGGAGAACGTGATCATGGGGCTCATCGGGCTCGTGCCCGGCTACTTCGCCGCCAGGTTCATCATGGTCCAGACCATGAAGCTGTACCAGACCGACCTATTCTCTTTCGTCCCGGCGCTTACGGCAGTGTCGGTCTTGATCACCGCCTTCTGCGTGATCGTCCTGATGGTGCTATCCGAGTGGCCCTCCCTGAGGCACATCCACCGGCTGGACCTGGCCCAGGCCACGAAGCGGCGCATGTTCGGTAAGCCGGGTAAGTCCATGGAAAAGACGCGCTGCACGGCCGCCCGGGAGGGGAGATCACTCAGGCGGGCGCCACGAGAGCCCCCTCAAGATCAAACGATTTTAATCATTTAAACCATTTTTAAAAATTTATTTAAATTTAAATCCTTTAAATCGACCTTTTAAGGCCAAGTGTCGATCGAGGAACCTCGTCTCATCGAGATCGATGGGGAGGACTTCAGAAAAATCTCCCGAGAAAGGCGCCGGGAAGACCAGGAACGGCACCGGATCAGACGCACAGAGCCCCATTACCCACCGCCCCTGCGGATTGCATTAAAAAGGTGGTGTGTTCGTTTCACGCCGGATCGAGGTCCCCGATCATCCCCCGCAGATCGCCCTGAAGACCTGGTTCATTTCCTCAACGTAAGCCTTAGGGTCCACGTAAGGCCGGTGCGCCTCCTCCAGGGTAGCGGGCGATACCTTGCCCTCCACCAGTTCCCGTCCCGCCCTTTCCACCGCCGAAAGCTGGCCCTCCGCGGGACACGGGGTCCTCATCAACGCCGGCGAGGCGGGGAAAAGGAATTTCGCCTCGAGCTCCAGCCCTCCCACCTCCGCCAGCCTCTCGAAGGTCATCACCAGGGGATCGAAGTTCCTGATGCCGGGGAACCCCGCCACCGAGACCAGGACCATCCGGACCTTTTTCTCCCCGCGCCTGGGATGCCGGCAAGCCCCATCCGGCCCATATTCCTGGTAAGGCTCGACGGATGGAAGCATCCTGTCCAGGAATCGCTTCATGATGCCGTTCATGGAGCAGGTGTACAGGGGGGTGGCGTATACCACCACGTCGGCCATCCTCATGCGCTCCAGCAGATCGCCCATGTCGTCTCCGATGCAGCACTTCCCGGGAGTCTGGAACCAGCAGGTGAAACATCCCCGGCAGTCCTCTATCCTCATTTCCGCCAGGTAGACCAGGTCGACCTCGGCCCCCGCCTCCCGGGCCCCTTTCAAAAACCTCTGCAACACGAGGTCGGTGGCACCCTTCTCCTTCCTGGGGCTGGAATTGAGGGCAAAGATCCTGACCGCGCCGCTTCCGCTCGCTAAGCTCATCCCTTTCTCCTTTCGCCTCGATGTCCTCCCTCCCGACTCTTGGTTCCTAATGTGACTTTGGACTTAACTCGAAAATCCCTCAGGATCCACAGTCACCTTGAGTGATCTCCCTCCCGCCGCCGGGTTCCTTGACCGGATCGAGGTGAAGCAAAATCCATCGCGCATCTCGAGATTTCCATCGGGCCAATAATCTTAAGTTTAACTTTATCTTTATTCTTGCCTCCTACATCTATTCACGGTAACAGGCCAGCGTGAAAACGACCTCAAGCCTAAACGGGGCCTTTAAAAATCAACGCCGGAGCCCTGGCGAAAGGACCCCGCATCCCCTATGGCGTCGGTCGACCATCTGGGCCTGCTTTCCGGGTCTCGGCAAAGCCTGAAACCACAATCGGGGCTCCCCAAATTCATGCTCGAGTAAAGTACCGTTCAACCGTCCCAGCCGCGGGTTTATTATAATCTCGTCTCAACGTGGCTGTCCCGGAAGGCGCAGGCTGAGGTCCCTGAAGAGGGTGCTTGCGTCGCCCCGTTTTCGGCGGGATGAATCTCGGGATGAGGCCGCGCCGGGTCGGTTCTTCGGGTTAAACGCGGAAAGAACGGGCAAGAAGGTCGGTGTCCAGGAGGGAGGTCTCCAACGTGAAAATCCTCGCCTTCTACGGGGATGACCTGGTCCAGGTGGATCTTCCGGAAAACACCAGGATCCTGAAAGCGCCCCCACCTCTTCCCGCCCTCGAGGACTACCGAGAAGCGGTCAGGAGAGCCCTTCGAGACCCCATCGGTTGCCCTCCCCTGGCGAGCATGGTAAAGCCTGGCTTTAGGGTGACGGTGGCCTTCGACGATCCCTGCCTGCCCCTTCCACCCCCTATCCGGGACCCTCGGACCACGGCGGTGGAGGTAGTGCTGGAGGAGCTCTTCACCCACGGGGTGGAGAGGGAGAGGGTGACCCTTGTCTGCGCCAACGGACTCCACCGCAAATGGACGCCCCGGGAATTGAGGCGAGTGTTGGGCAAGAGGGTCTGGTCCGCCATGGGCCCCCATCGAGTCACCAACCACGACGCGGAAGACCCTCATGGCGTCGTCGACCTGGGCAGAACGGAAAACGGCTATCCGGTGGCCGTCAACCGACTCCTCACCGAATCGGACCTCGCGATCTACGTCAACGTCAACTGGACCAGCATGAACGGCGGGTGGAAATCGTACATGGTGGGGCTGGGTACCTACCGCTCGATCCGCGCCCACCATGACCCGGGGGTCCTGGTGGAGGGCGGAACGGTGATGGACCCCACCAGCCGGTTCCACCGCATCATGTCCGAACAGGGCAAGCACCTGGCCCGGCACGCGAACCTGTTCAGCGTGGAGACGGTGCTGGACAACCGGGTCTGGCCCTTCCCCCTCGACCGTCTTCTGTCTCTATCCCGGACCAGGGTGCCCCTTCCCTTCAGGGTCTCGAGGCGCCTTCCCGACGCGTTGAAGTCCGTGGCCGCCTCCATGCTGCGCAGCGCCTACCGCCCGGTGGCGGTGTTCGCGGGACACCCCGGTGAGGTCCACCCCAGGACGCTGGAGGTCCTCCTCCGCCAGCAAAACGTGAGGGTGGAGAGGCAGTTCGACGCCCTCTTCTTATCCCTTCCCAACATCTCGCCCTACGCGGCGTACTCCCGAATGAACCCGCTCCTGGTGGCGAACTCCGCGCTGGGGTACGTCTTCAACATGCACATCCGAAGGCCCCTCGTCCGTCCGGGTGGAGTCCTCGTCCTCATGCAGCCATTCCGGCCCGGCTTTCACCCCCGCCATCACCTGCCCTACATCGAGTTCTACGAAAGGGTCCTTGCCGAGACCCTCGATCCCCGGGAGATGGAGAGGTCGTTCGAGGAGGATTTCGCGAGGCGGGATGAATACCTGAGGGCATACCGCTTTGGCTACTCCTACCACGGGGTCCACCCCTTCTACGTCTGGTACTGGTGCGGTATAGGCCTCCGGCAGTTGGGCAGGGTGATAGTAGTGGGGGCCAGGGATGTGAGCGTGGTCAGGAGATTGGGCTTCGATTCCGCTCCTTCCCTCGAGACGGCCTGGAAGATGGCGGAGGAGCTGCTGGGCCGCGGCTTCAGCCTGGCCCACATGTCGCTCCCTCCCATATTCGCCGCCGAGCTGGCCTGAAGACGCCCAGGTGCGCGCAAGGCCTGAACGCCGACACGGTAAAGTTAAAGCGCGACTTTAGGGCAAGGGTTACCGGGTTGAAAAGCGGCGCGGTTAAAAATTAAAAAGTGTAAAAATCCTCGATTTTAAATTTTATTTAATCTCGGGTTTTAAAATTTTAATCTTAAAATGGGCAAGCCTTTTAACGCTCCTTCTCCGATCTATCGTCCGGCTCCCTTCTCCCCGCTCCTTTTTTCTTCTTGTAACATTCCTCGCAGATGAGGAATCCTCCCAGCAGCGTTTCCACCACTCCCACGAAAAGCCATTCCCCCGCCTCGAACGTCTTCCCGCACCTCGTGCAGGACGATCCGGCCTTCACCTCTATCACCATGTCCTCGCCGCTTTCTCCCAGCTCCTCCACCGCGAGGGCCGACTCTAAGCAGATGACTCCCTCGGGGAGTTCCTCTTCGGGAGGCTTGCAGTCCGTGCAGTAAAGGTACCTGTCCGCAGGGTCCACCTCCCTGGAGAGGGCATATACCTTTTCGCCCTCCTCCATGGCCTTACCGCACCCCTCGCACAGGGCGCCCCCGCTCACCAATCTGCCCTCTTCGTACTCCTCCATGGCATCCTGCCCGCCACATCCATAACTTCCGCCTGTTTACTTCAAGATTTTAACCTTTTCCCCCGTGCCCGGTGGAACGGCAGGACGCAGCGGTCAGCAACGCCACCCTTACCGGTTGATTTGCCGGTTGAGCCATCCGGTCACCGGGTGCATTCTAAAATTAAGCATGGGTCCTCGGGCGAGGCCATCGGGTAAAGCGCGTGGCGCCACAGGGAGGGAGAACCTTGGAACTGGAAGAGATCCAGCGAAGGATCGAGAGGATATCCCGGGATTTCAGCCCCCTGATCCCGGGCCTCAAGGTAGAGTTCCTCAGTTCCGAGGCCTACATGGCCAGGCTGCGGGGCAAGCCCATCATGCCCTGGGAAGCGGGGAAGAAGGTGAAGGTGGACGCGCCTCCCCTTCACTCCTCCATCAAGAACAACCAGGTCCTGGTCTGCCGGGAAGCCCTTCTCGAGGCTGTGCACCGGGAGCCGAGGGAGCTCCGCAGGCCACTGGTGGAAGGACTGATACTTTACGAACTGCTTTACCTGGCCGTAGCGAGGGGTCCCGAGATGTATCCCCGGGCGAGGGCCGAGGCGATTCTCCGGCGGTACTGGCCGCTCCAGTACTGCGCGCTGCAGGGCATCATCATCGGCGGGAAGGCCGAGGATAAACCGGAGGAAAGCGCTTGAAAAGGACGGGAACCGCCACCCTGCCACTCCACGGGGGTAGGGCGCCGGCCTGGCTGTTCCGCCGCATGACCGCCCTGGCCGGCGAGGTAATCGAATACATGGTGGGAGAACTGGGGGCCGCGGAGGTGCTCTCCCGTTTCTCCGATCCCCGATGGTTCCAGGCCTTCGGGTGC
>JBBFMI010000110.1:0-6758 GCA_037478635.1 Candidatus Geothermincolales bacterium
GGAGAGGGTGAAGCCGCTCGCGCTCACGCTCTTGTTAAGACCCACGTTCTTGTCGGCGAAGGCGGCGCTGGCCGCGCTGTAGTCCACCGTCACCACGTCGGGCGAGATGATGCCGTTAGCGGTGGCCCCGGTGATGGTGGCGCTTATGGCTCCCCTTTTCTTGCGGGAGAGGCTGGAGGGCGTCACCGTTGCGGCCCTGGCGCTCGCCCTGGCGGGCATGCTGCTCTTCACCCTGACCGCTCCCGGGGAGGGCAGGTTGAGGCTGGACGGCCTCATATTCGCGCTGCTCGCCGCCCTCAGCTACGCGTTCCTGCTCATCATCCTCAAGAGGTTGAGGGAGAAGGTCCACGCTCTCACCGTGGCCCTTTACCAGTCCCTTATGAACGTCCTGGTACTTATACCCATCGCCGGCTTCCGACCCTTTCCCGCCGGCAGGACGAACTGGCCCTGCGTTCTCTTGCTGGGGCTTTTCCACTCGGGGCTGGTGGGGCTCCTGTACATAAACGCGGTGAAGGGAGTGAAGGCCCAGCACGTGGGGGTCATATCGTACCTGGAGCCCTTGAGCGCCTATCTTATCGGCTGGTTGGCGTTGGGGGAGAGGCTTGGTTGGAACGATCTCCTGGGCGGCTTGCTGATCGTGGCGGCGGGACTGCTGGTGATTCTCCACCAGCCCCACCGGGTGGTGGGGCCGCCGCCCAAGGCCTGACGGTGACGCCCGGCATAACCCGCGGCAGGCCTCGATTCCGGCCGGGACATCCCCGATGGATAGCGTGAGGTCCGCGGAAGCTTACTTCCCCCGCTTGCGGTCCGGCGGCGTCAGAGCATCTCGTGCTCCACGAACCGGGTGTGGTAGTCGCCGGCCAGGAACCGCGGGTCTTCGAGGAGCCTCTTGTGAAAGGGAATTAGGTGGGCCACGCCCTCGATCTCGAACTCCTCCAGGGCTTCGCTCATGATCCTTATAGCTTCCCCCCGGTCCCTTCCGTGGGCAATGAGCTTGGCCAGCAGCGAATCGTAGTTGGGGGAGACGTGATATCCCTGGTAACAGTGGGTGTCCACCCTCACGTGGGGCCCCCCAGGTGGGTTCCAGCGGGTGATCTCCCCCGGCGTGGGCAGGAAGCCCCGCTCGTAATCCTCCGCGTTTATGCGGCACTCGATGGCGTGGCCGCTTAGGGATATGTCCTCCTGGCGCAGGGCGAGGGACTCGCCCATGGCCACCTTTATCTGCTCCATCACCAGGTCGACCCCGGTGATCATCTCCGTTATGGGGTGTTCCACCTGGATCCGGGCGTTGAACTCCATGAAGTAGAAGTTGCCCTCCTCGTCCAGGAGGAATTCCATGGTGCCGGCGGAATCGTAGCCCAGGGCCTCCGCTCCTCTGACGGCCGCCTCGCCCATCCTCCTGCGGGTCTCCTCGTCCAGGGCCGGGGAGGGCGCTTCTTCCAGCAACTTCTGGTTCCTCCTCTGGATCGAGCATTCCCTCTCGAAGAGGTGGACCACGTGTCCGTGACGGTCGCCCAGCACCTGTATCTCGATGTGCCTGGCTTTGCGCAGGAATTTCTCGATGTATATCTCCTCGGAACCGAAGGCGTGCCTGGCCTCCGCCTTCACCAGCGGGAGGGCCTTGACCAGCTCCTGCCGGTCGTGGACGACCCGCATCCCTTTGCCTCCCCCTCCCAGGGATGCCTTGAGGAGCACGGGGTAGCCCAGCTCGTCGGCGATCCTCATGGCCGCCGATTCGTCCAGGTCGGAAGAGGAGTATCCGGGCAGGACGGGGACTCCCGCCTTGGCCATGATCTCCCGGGCCCGGGCCTTGTTGCCCATGGCCGAAAGGGCCTCGGGATGGGGACCTATGAAGACCAGGTCGTTTTCCTGGCAGGCCCGGGCGAACTCCTCGTTTTCGGCCAGGAAACCGTAGCCGGGATGGATCGCACCCGCGCCGGTTATCTCGGCCGCCCCGATGACGTTGCGGATGTTCAGGTAGGACTCGGAGCTGGAGGCCGGGCCCACGCAGACCTTCTCGTCCACGAACCTGAGGTGCAATAGGTCGGCGTCGGCCTTGGAGTATATGCCCACGGTTTTAAGCCCCAGGGCCCGACAGGCCCGCAGGATCCGAAGGGCTATCTCGCCCCGATTGGCTATGAGGACCTTGTCGAACAAGGTTTTACTCTCCCGTCGGTCTCGTCTGTCGGGTATAACGTCGCCCGACGTGGCCGGGCGGGACAGGTCAGTCTCCCGCCGGCTCTATCTCCATGATCACCTGGTCGTACTCGACGCCCTTGCCGTGCTCGACGAGAATGCGGACCACCTTCCCATCCACCGGAGACGGGATCTCGTTGAAGAGCTTCATGACCTCGATCATGCACACCGTCTGGCCTTTTTTGACTTCACTTCCCTCCCGCACGAAGGGCTCCGCCCCCGGCGATGGCGTTATGTAGAAGGTGCCCACCATGGGCGCTCTGACCTGGACCAGCCCCATCTCCTCCCGGGAAGGTTCGCTGGGGGATACCGGCTCCCTCCTGGCGGCGAGGGACGGGCTCTCGCTCATCATGCGGTCTCCCAGGCTTATGGTTATGGAGAGGTTCTGGAAAGCCTGGAGCACGGCCTCGCTTACCCTGGCGGTTACCGTCTCGGCCAGCTCCTCTATCGCCGTTTCCTCGAGATACTTCTTCTCCCGGCGCTCCATCACTTTCTGGGGCGGTTCCTCCTCCTCCAGGTCGATCACCGGGTTCTTCCTCCACCGGAAGAACTTGAGGGCAGCGTCGGGGAATATGGCGTAGGAGATGTAGTCTTCCTCCTTCTCCACCAGGTCGGGATCCAGTTCCCTCTTGGCCTTGGGAAGCTCCGGCTCCAGGAGGTCAGCCGGGCGGCACTGGATGGGCTCCTCGCCCTTGAGCACCTTTGCCTTGAGTTCCTCGCTGATGGGGGCGGGAGGCTTTCCGTAGTATCCCCGGACGTAGTTCTCGATCTCCCGGGGGATAATCTTGTAACGCTCTCCCAGGAGGACGTTGAACACCGCCTGGGTGCCCACCAGCTGGCTGGTGGGGGTCACCAGGGGAGGATAGCCGAGGTCTTCCCGCACCCTGGGAATCTCTTCCAATACTTCCTCCATCCTGTCCAGGGCGTTCTGCTGCTCCAGTTGGGCGATGAGGTTGGTGGCCATGCCGCCTGGGATCTGGTGAGTGATCACGGTGATGTCGATGAGGGGCTGTTCTTGCCCCATGAGCTTCCTTTTCTTGGAAACGACCTCGAAGTACTCGGAGACATCCCGGATGGCCTCGAAGTCCAGGTCCAGCTCGTAGGGGGTTCCCCTCAGGGAGGCCACCAGCGTCTCCACCGCCGGTTGGCTAGTGTATAGGGAGAGCGGCGCCACCGCGCAGTCCACCACGTCGGCCCCCGCCTCGAAGGCCTTGATGTAGGTGCTGGCGGCCATGCCCGTGGAGGCGTGGGCGTGGATCTGGACCGGGACCTCGATCTCCTCCTTCAACCTCTTCACCAGCTCGTACGCGGTGTAGGGGGCGAGGATCCCGGCCATGTCCTTGATGCAGAGGGAATCGGCGCCCAGCTCGACGATCTCCTTGGCCGTCCTCACGTAGCTCTCGATGTCGTGGACCGGGCTTATGGTGTAGCAGATGGTGCCCTGGGCGTGGGCCCCCTCCCTCTTGGTGACCTCGATGGCCTTCCTCATGTTCCGCACGTCGTTCAGGGCGTCGAAGATGCGGATGATGTCGATGCCACCGGCCACCGCCCTCTTAATGAACTCCTCCACCAGGTCGTCCGCGTAGTGGCGGTATCCCACCAGGTTCTGACCCCGGAGGAGCATCTGGAGCTTGGTCCGCTTGATCTTCTCCCTGATGCGGTACAGGCGGTCCCAGGGGTCTTCGTTGAGGAACCGCATGCAGACGTCGAAAGTGGCCCCTCCCCATACCTCCACCGAGTGATAGCCGATGTCGTCTATGCGCTCCGCGATGGGGAGGATGTCGGTTAGACGCATCCTGGTAGCCCACAGGGATTGGTGGGCATCCCGCAGGGTGGTGTCGGTGATGCTTACCCTTCGCCTTTCCATCTATCTACCCGCCTCGGTGTCTCTCGATGGCCTGGTGGACTTCAGCTTCCGGGGCACTCCATGGACGGCGAGGGCCGCCAGCAGGGCCTTCCCCAGGTCGATGGCGATGAAAGGCTTAACCCCCAGGCGGAAGGCGGCCGCGGGATCGGCGCCGTGCAGCTTCAACCAAGCGGAAAGCCAGCTCCACCCGCAGGCGTAGATGACGGCGATCCCGGCCACCGAAGCCAGGAGAGCTGCCGCGAGGGCGCGCGCGTATCCCGGACCTGGCCTGGAAAGCAACGATCTGTGCACGAGCCCCGTCACGTACGCCGCCAGGGCGAAACCGACGAGGTAACCGCCCGTGGGTCCCAAGAGCACCTGCGGGCCGGAGTGGGGTGGGGAGGCGAAGAAGGGCGCCCCGGATATGCCGGCCAGCAGGTAAAGGATCATGGAGGCGAACGCCCACGAGGGCCCCAGGGATAGGCCGGTCAGGAGCACGAAGAACACCTGCATGGTCACGGGCACCGGCCTCAGGGGGACCCTCATGATGGCGCCCAGTCCGGTTAGGGCGGCGAAAAGCGCGGCCAGGGCCGCCCCGCGATAAAGCTCGGCCCCTGCGATCTTGGTCCTTGGGACGGATGATGTCGCAGTTCTCATGGAGTCATGGCCTCACTGTCCGAGTCCCATCCCGATAGGGTTTATATATATGTACTGAAGCGGTCGGTGGATGTCAATCGAGGGCACCCTTTTCTTCTGCCCCCGGAGGAAGCAAGGGCGGGTGATCTCGTTGATTGGGGAATGGAAGGTGGTGGAGTACGGGGTCGTCGGTTCCACCAACGACGAGGCGCGAAAGCTGGTGGAGGGAGGGAGCGGACCCTGGGTGGCGGTTCGGGCCCGTCACCAGACGAGGGGCAGGGGGAGGCATTCCCGTAGGTGGCTGGACAGGCCGGGAAAAGCGCTGCTCATGACCGCCGTCCTGCCCGAGGCCCATCCTTTCCACGTCACCGCCGTCATCTGCCTGTCCGTCCTGGACGCGGTGCGGGCGCTGGGAGGTGAGGGGCCGCTTTTCAAGTGGCCGAACGACCTCGTGTATCCCGAGGGCAAGGCGGGTGGCCTCCTGTGCGAGGCCGTGGAGGGACCGCGGGGCCCGTTCGTGCTGGCCGGCCTGGGCCTCAACGTCTCTTACGGGCCGGGCGAGCTGGAGGTGGAAGGCTCCAGGATCACCTCCCTCTGGGTCAGCGAGAGGAGGCTCTTCGGGATCGACGAGGTATTCAGGAAAATATTGGAGAATATCTCGGCCCGGTGGAAAGAGGACACCCGGTCCCTGCGCCGGGAGTACCTCGAGAACATGGCCTTCATCGGCCAGGAAGTAACCCTAAGGCCCCCTTACCGGTGCGAGGGAGGAGGACGACCCCTTTCGGGCGAGATAAGGGGCGTGGTCGTGGGGGTGGACGACGAGGGGAGACTTCTGCTGGAAGGCGAGTACGGCATGGTGAGGGTTACCTCCGGAGATGCGGTCCCGCCGTGATCCCGCGACGCGCGACCGGGATCCGGGTTTCTCGGACGAACGGTTATCCCTGCTGGACAGGTTACGCTCTCCGCGAGCGTTCCTTCTACGAGGGTCGAAAAGGGCAAAACCGCCCATAGTCAAGAAGTATCGCTCGAGGGGGCTTTCGGGATCAGCCCGTTCCGGTCGGCCCCGTCGTGGGGCGAGATTCAGCGGTCTTGCGCTGATCCTGACCCGGGCGATATGACGCGAGGGCGGGTTGGAGAAAACCCGCTTTCAGTAGACCCATCCCGGGAAGGTGCACACGCCAGCGGGCTTCTCCGTGCGGTACATCTCAATGCCCCGCCAGGGCTCGCCGAGGATGCCGTCGTGGATGGCCCAGGCCCTGCCACGCACCGTCTTCTCCATCCCCGGTTGGCGGAAGGGGGTGCTCCCATCCAGTTTCTGGTATAACTCGCCCCCGGGTTGGAATCCTCGGTGGATCTCCTCCATCTTCCTCTTGCCGCGGATGTAGTTGAAACCGTAATGCTCCAGCAATATGGCGCTGCTGTAGGTGAGGGGCTCGGCGATGACCATGTCCTGTCCCAGGGCCTTCACGAAGTCGGCGGCGATGGGCACGAAGTCCTTGAGCATGCGGAGCCCCCGGCGGACCTGCCCGGGGGCAAGCCCCGCCTCCATGGCCCTGATCTCCTCCGGGATGTTCCTCCGCACCGTGGCGAACTTTGTCCTCCGTCCCAGCTCGTCCACGTCTATGTCGAAGCGGGGGCTCCTGGGGTCGTTGATGATGAGGAAGTTTATCTCGATCTTGTACAGGGGCGTGTCCTCTATCTCGAGGAAGAATATGCAGTCCCGGTCCTCCGGTCTTTCCCTCACCTCGATGGTGGCGAAGGTGAAATCGGGATGGGCCGCGACCTTCACCACTTTCTGGCCGTCGGGATTGCGCAGGGTGTCCGGGTCTATGCGGAACATCTCGTAGATCCTGGGCGGGACCAGGAGGGAATATATCCTCTCCGCCGCCTCCGGCCCCAACCGGTTTATCTCGTTGATGGTGTGCGGCGTGTTCCTGCCGGCGTACTTGCGGAAGACTTGTTCGAAGCGGTTGTCCGAGCCCTTTAGTAGTCCCATGCTGCCCCCTTTGCCTTTCGAGGACCTTGCCCGCGCCTATTTTACCATTGCCATCCAGTCGGGGACCGGCTGGAAGAACCGGGT
>JBBFMI010000111.1:0-6750 GCA_037478635.1 Candidatus Geothermincolales bacterium
GGCGGAGGGCTTCCCTCACCAGCTCCCTCGCTCTTTTCAGGTTGCCGATCACGTCGCCCAGGACCGCCCTCATCTGGACCGCCGCCACTCTCATCCCGGATCCCTCCCTTCCCTTTCGCCTGCCGCCTTTCTCTTGATCTCCGACCTCGTCCTTCGCATGCCCGTGCCCTGGCTTCCCCTTGAAACCTGGCCGTGCCCCTCGGTTGCACGGGTCCCGCCCTTTCCCTGGTCCGCATGATGTAGTCTTGTCCCTTCCCTGGTCCGCATGATGTACTGCATGGGCCCCGGGGAAGCTAATTGGATATTATTTCCAATATGGCAGGAGCATCCCCTTGCCTGGCACCGGGAACCCCGCGGGCGCCACGGGCCTTTCTTTTTTCCAGGCGCTCACCATGGACCGGGCGGGCGCGAGGACGGGACCTACTCGTAGGTCACCTTCATGCTCATGGGAAGCACGTGGATCCAGACCCGTCCCGGGCGTATGGAGAGCTCGTTCCCCTCGAAATCGAAAAAGCGGAACCTCTCCTCCAGCTTTGACCTCTCCCATCTCCCGTGGGTCACCGTTCCGCCGGTGAATATGGTGGCGTGGTAAGACCCCGTGGTGATGGCGTCGGGAGATAGTTCCCCGGTCATGTCCCGGACTCCCCTGTCCTCCATCACCGCGTAGAGGATTATCACCGTGTGGGGCGCGATCTGCTTGCCCGTTAGGCGGTCCACGTGGGGCTCTCCCCCCTGGAAGCGCAGGTAAGTGCCGTTGGAAGCGTCGTAGCGGTAGGTGACCGAGTAGGAAGCGGGATACTGTACGTTGATCTCCCCCGCCTTCATCTTCGACGCGGGCTCTCCGAAGGTGAACAGGTCTTCCGCCCACTGGAAGCCCCCCTTGCCCTTGCTTTCCAGGTAATTCCTGAGGAGCGAGGTGGACGTGTAGAGGTTGTGGGGCGCACGGCGGTCCCTGGCCCTCCAGAAACAGGAAGGTTCGTCGAGCTCGGTCACGTAATCGAGCCCCGACTTCTTTATGTAGCTCTCCGCGGTGGGGGACGCCCCGCTGGTCGCGAGGAGGGGACGGAAGTGCAACAGCAGGTCGGCGTCGGTGGGCCTGGCGCTTCTCACCGGTCCCACCTCTCCCACTTCCCCGTCGAGGAAAACGGCGGTGAAACGGGTGATCATCCCCTCCACCAGCTCCTCGAAGACCAGCTCGGCGGAGGAGAGCCCGCTCTGCGGCCTTGCCTGGGGTGTGTTCTCCACCTTCACGGCCAGGGCCCTCCTGTGCTGGCTTTCGGGATCGGAGAGGGGCAGGCCCGTGATGGGGGAGGTGGACCGGGCATAACCCGTAGGTTTCCGCTCCCCCGCGCGGGAGGAGCACCCGGCGACGGTGAGAGCCACGAGGACCAGGGCGGCCAAGAGGACTCCCGCTTTCCTCGTCATCTTACCCATGTAGTTCTACCCTTGGTTTTCGCGTCCGCAGTGATTCCCTTGCTTCCGAAGGATAACCTATCCGGGTCGATTATGGAAAGAAGCCCCACGGTTTTCCGTTCGACCGGCCTTCGCCCAGTCCGGGGTGATTTGCCCCTATATGCCGCGGTTTGCCATATCCTCTCGTAGCTTTCACCCTTTGCGCCGCCAGGGAGCCGAGTGCAACGCCCCCACGCCGGTCGTTATGGTCCGCGAAAGCGGATTGGAAGCCCAGGATTGGCAGGGAAGCTTTGCCACGTGGTTTGTGCAAAATTAGGATCTGTCACCGAGCTTCTGTAAAATCGAAACCGGCAGATGCGATGGAGCGGTGCATGGGGCTCTGTCCGAGAAAACTTGCGAGGAGGGCCGGAACAAGGCCCTGTTACGGTTAGCGATAAAGGAAAGGAGAAGGCCGGCAAGATGAGATTCATCCACGCGTCCGACCTGCACCTGGGAAGGAGCTTCACGGGCCTGGGAGAAAAGGGCAATGTCTTGCGCCAGGCCTTGCTCGATTCCCTGAAAAGGACCCTGGACCTGGCGGAGGAAAACGGGGCGGATTTCGTGGTTATAGCCGGGGACCTCTTCGACTCCAACCAGGTCTCCAGGAAGCTGGTGGATACCGTCCTCGGGATGTTCAGGGAGATCGCCCCCATCAAGGTTTTCGTCCTCCCGGGCACCCACGATCTCCTGGACGAGGGAAGCGTCTACCTGGGGCAGGGGTTTGAAAAGGCGGACAACGTGAGGGTCTTCGGCGTGCACGGCAACACGTTCAGGGTGGGGGAGGTCGCCGTGCACGGCAGGGCCAACGACACCAAGGGAGGGGGCGTGAGGCCCCTGGCCGAGCTCAGCCCAGACCCGGAGACCCGCTACAACGTGGCGGTGGCGCACGCCAGCCTGGAAATAGAAGGAAGATCCAACCCGGACGACTACCTGGTGAGCCTCGAGGAGATCGAGAGGTCGGGGATGGACTATGTCGCCCTCGGTCACTGGCACAGATCCGCCGACTATTCCGCCGGAAGGACCGTCGCCTGGTACAGCGGCTCTCCCCAGCCCCTCGGTTTCTGCGAGGAGGGCGCGGGGAAAGCGCTCCTGGTGGAGTTGAAGGAGCCCGACCGTCATGTCCCGGGAGGGAAGGACGAGGGCTCTGGCGATAAGGCGCGCGGCGGAGGTGCCCGAGGCAAGGGAGGCTTCAGGGCCACGGTGACTCCCCTCGAGATCCGTAGATACTCATGGATGGTCCGGAGGATCGACCTGGGCGAACTGCTGGGCAAGGCAACGGGAAGCGGAACCCTCGATGTCCTCGAGGCGCTGGAAAAGCGACTGCGGGAATGGGCGGGGGGAAAGGAGGGGGAGCTGCTTCTGCGGGTGGAGCTGAGGGGACTCCTACCCCGGGGAATTCAGCTCGACCTGGAGGAGATGACCGAGGGACTGCGGGACCGGTTCTTCCACCTGGAGATCCGGGACGCGGGGATCGCCTATCCCCTGGAGGGGTTGGAGGACCTCTTTCCCGAGGGGACCGCGGGTTATCACTACGTCCGCCATCTCAAGGCGCTCATCGAAGGGGAAAGGGACGAAAGGAAAAGGGAGATCCTGGAAGAGGCGCTTTACCTGGGAGCCCACTATCTCGCTGGCCGGCTGGAGGTGAGGTGATGCGCATCAAGAGCCTGGAGACCAGGGGTTTCGGGAGCGTGCCCGATGGGAAGATCCAGTTCGGCGAGGGCCTCACGGTGGTCCAGGGGCCCAACGAGGCGGGGAAATCCTTCGCCATAAAGGCCATCTGCCAGGGCCTTTACGGTGACGCCGGAAGCGGCAGCAGAGAGGTGAGGGAGCTGAACCGCAAGTGGGGAGGCGGGGGAGATTACATGGTGAGCCTCGAGCTGGAGGTCGACGGCAGGCCGGTGAAGATAGAGAGGGATTTCGCCGCCAGGAAGAACCGACTCGAAGAGGGGGGCAGGGAGATTAAGGACAAGAGGACCATCGAGAAGCGAGTCGCCGGGATGGTGGGGATACCGAGCGAAAAGGCTTTCCTGGCCACCGCCTGCATATGGCAGGAGGAGGTAGAGCGCCTGAGGGACGAGGCCGAGACTCTTCGGGAAATCCTGGAAGGGAAGATAGCGGGCTCTGGGAAAGGGGTTAAGAGACTCGAGGAAGAGGTGAGCAAGCTCCTGGATGGGCTGCGCAGCAAGAGCGGGAAGAAGGGAAGGCTCGTTGAATTGGAGAAAGAGATCCAGGAACTGGAAGAAAGGCGCCAGGAGGTTGCGGAAAGGCTAAAGGAGCTCGCCCGCAACAAGAGGGAGCTGGCGGAGGCCAGGGCCAGGATCGAGGAGATAGGGCCCGCGCTGGAGGACAAGGAAAGGGCGCTGGAAATGGCCCGCGAGTACCGTCAGGCCCTGGAGGAAAGGGATAAACGCAAAGAGGATTACGATCGGGCCGTCAGGGACTTGAATGCCCTGAAAGAGGCCAAGGAGCGCAAGGAGAAAGGCGAACAGGAGATCAAGAAGCTGAGGGGAGAACTGGACGAGCTGAACGACGAGATAGGCGGGGCCGAGGAGTTTTCCGAGGTCCAGAAGCAGCGATCGGCCCTGGAAGGGGAGATCGCGGGGCTCAAGGAGAGGCTCGAAAAGGCCAGGCAGCTCGAAAAGAGGGCGCAGGATATAGAAGAAGAGTTGAACAAGCGCCCCGCCATCGACCCTTCTCTCATGGAGCGGGCGTCCTCCCTTTCGGCGGAGATAAGCTCTCTGAGGTCCGCCCTGGAGAGCCTGGTCTTCGAGGTGGAGGTGAGGGCGGAGACCGGGGTGCCCTTCACGCTCACCGCCGACGGGAAGGCGGTGGAGGGATCCAGGGCGCTTGCCCACGGCGAGGCCGAGGTGAGTTTCCCGGGGCTGGCCTCGGTCGCCTTCAGGAACCTCTCCGGCGGCGACAGGCCCCTGGTGGAGCAGCTCCGGGACAAGGAGGAAGAGCTCCGCGGGATCCTGGACGGATATGGGTTTCCCGATGTCGGTGACATGAACAGGGTTTTCAACGAGACGGAAAAGAGGAGGCAGGAACTGGAAAAGGTCCGTTCCGAGCTGAGGGGCCACCTCGGCGACGTGGATATCCAGGAAATGGTAGCCGGGCTGAGGGAGAAAGAGGCTGAACTGGACAACCTGAAGAACGCCCTCCAGGGACTCATGGGCCGCTCTCTCACCCCCGAGGTCCTGGAGGAAAAGAAGAAGAGAAGAAAGGAGCTGGAGGCGAAGGTAAGGGAGCTGGAGGTTCAGGTGGGCGAAGACACCGGGACCATCAGGGCCCTGGGTGAGGATGAGTCTGAACTGGAAAAAAGGAAGTGGGATTGCCTGAGGGAACTCGACAGGGCCGAGATGAAGGTGAGCGAGCTTTCCGCTTACAGTTGCTCGCCGGAAGAGTACAGCCGACTTGAAAGGGAAGTGGAAGACCTCAAGGAGGAGCTCGACGAACTGAAGAAAAAAGACATCACTTTATCGGACAGGATCGAGCGGGAGAACCTGGGGGAGGAGGACCTTTCCGAGCTGGAAGAGATGATTGCCGACAAGGAGAGGCAGCGCGAGGCCCTTTCCCGCAGGTACGATGTCCACCGCGTTATCCGAGAGGGCCTCGACGAGGCGTGGAGGAAGACGGTCGACGGTTTCTCCCGGAGCATAGGGGACAGGATGGGAGAGATCCTCTCCACCCTGACGGGAGGCAAGTACTCGAAGGTGGAGGTCGACGGCGAACTGGGGATAAGGATCTTCTCTAACGAGTTGGGGGATTTCATAGACCTGGAGGACAAGGACCACCAGAGGTCACTGTCCACCGGGACCCTGGACCAGGTGTACTTCGCCGCCCGGGTGGCGGTGCTGGAAGTCCTCGCCGGGGACAGGAGTTGCCCGCTGATCCTGGACGACACCTTCGCCAACTTCGACGACATGGGAAGGAAGCAGAGCGCCTTCGAACTTCTGAAGAGACTGGCCGGGGAGAGGCAGGTGATCTACTTCACCTGTCACGAATGCCCTCCTGACCTCGACGTGGTGAGGATCGGATGAGGCAGTCCTCGAGCCAAGCGTTCTTGCCCGGGAATTGCCGGCCCTGGATCAGCCGGCATTTCCGGTCACCTGTCCATAACGCGTCGTTCCCCTTTGATGTTTATTGCGGAATGTACATCGATTTCTCCCGGTACCAGCGGGGGAGGATGCTTTCGTCCCCGATGGCGGTGGCTTTCCATCCGGCGGGGCCGCGGTAAGCGATGACGTAGGCGACCAGGTTTCCGCTCGCGTTCAGGACCTGCCCCACGCCCTCCTTCCCCCAGACGTGCACCTGGCTCACGTCGAGGCTGGACCCAGTGGCGACGTTGGCGCTCGCGTAGTCGTTGATGACCTCCCACAGCTCCGCCATTTCCGCCTGGTACCAGGTGGGGATGTCGATGCCCGTGCCCATGTCGTACCCGTACCAGCCGGCGGAACCCTTTCGGGCAATAATGGCAAATGTTTCCTCCTCTGCGCCCAGCGCCGTGCAGACCCCCACCGCCTCCGCCTCGTTTATCATGAGGCTGATTATCGCGAACTGGTAACCGGGAACCGAGTTCTTCCTGGCGTAATCCAGCATGACCCTTTCCACCAGGGCCAGTTCCTCGGCTTCCGTCCTCGGCCTCTTGTTAGTGTCTTCCGATTCGCCCTGCTCCTCTTCCTGCCCTTTCTTCGTGCCCTCCAGCAGGTCGTAAAGGCCCTTGAGCTCCTCGGGATCGAGGCCTTCGTCGCGGAAGAAATCGCCGGCGACGTACCACTTCCCGCTCACCTTCACCAGCGGAATCTCGTTCACGTCGCTCTCCGAGGCCTCCTCCGTCACCCTTTTCCCGCTCTCGTCGGTGTAGGTCACGGTGCCGTCCGTAACCTTCACGGTGGCGGAGTCGCCCTTGATCACGGTCTCCATAGCCCGGATCTCCACCTTCAGGTCCTCGGGGAACTGGGTGAAGAAGTACTCCTCGAACAGGGGCTTCAGGTCCTTTCCCAGCGCCTTTTCCAGGTCTTGCCGGTAAGAGGGCTCGAGGCAGTCCATGAGCAGGCCGAAGTCCCTTTTCTCCAGGGAGCGGTAAAGGTTTCTCACCGTCTCCTCCGCCGCCTTTGCCTCGTTTCCCGCCCCGAATACGAAGAACACCAGTATCAAAACCACGGCGGCGATGACCGCCATGCCCAACAACCCCAGGATCCAGGGCAGGGCCCTCCTCTTCTTCAGGCCGGCCGCCTGGTACGGGACGGGCGCCTCGGAACCGGGGGGCTGGGCCCCCGGCGCGGCGGGCGCGGCGGG
>JBBFMI010000112.1:0-6729 GCA_037478635.1 Candidatus Geothermincolales bacterium
CTCCTCGTCATGGTGCCCGTATGGTAATGGAAGAGGATTCGCCCAGTGGTCAGGTAGAAGGGGTATTCTTCGTCGGGAAGCTCCGCAGGGGGCTTGTACTCCACCGCGCTGAACAGGCCCCTGCCCCGGGTGAACTTCTCCACGTGGAGTATGGGAGTGCCGGGGTGATCCGGGGTGGGGCAAGGCCAGTGGATATAGCCCAGCTCCTCTAATCTCCGGTAGCTGATCCCGCCGTATTGGGGAGTAAGGGAGGCTATCTCGTCCATGACCGAGGAGGCGGAAATGTCTCCCATGTCATAACCAAGCCTCTTCGAGATCTCCGCTATTATCCAGGAATCCTCCTTGGCCTCCCCTGGCGGCTCCACCGCCTTGCGAACCCTCTGGACCCGCCGGTCGGTATTGGTGAAGGTCCCCTCCTTCTCGGCGAAGGAGGCCGCGGGCAACACGACGTGAGCGCGGCGGGCCGTCTCGGTCATGAATATATCCTGCACCACGAGAAGCTCCACCTTTTCGAGGGCTTCCTGCACGTGCTGGATATCAGGATCGGATATCACGGGGTTCTCGCCCATGATGAACAGGGCCTTGACCTTTCCCTGCGCCGCAGCCTCCATCATCTCGACCACGGTAAGCCCTGGCTTGTCCGGAAGGCTATCCACGCCCCAGGCCCGGGCGAACTTCTCCCTGGCCTGCGGGTCGGTCACGCTCTGGTAACCGGGGAGCACGTTGGGCAAGCCGCCCATGTCGCAGGCGCCCTGCACGTTGTTCTGGCCCCGCAGGGGATTCAGGCCGGTCCCTTCCTTCCCGATGTTGCCGGTCAGCATGGCCAGGTTGGCCAGGGACAGCACGTTATCCACCCCGGTAGTGTGCTGCGTTATGCCCATGCAGTAGACGATCGCGGCCCTCTCGGCGGTCGCGAAGGTGCGAGCCGCCTCCCGGATCTGGTCAGCCGGGACCCCGCATATCTCCGCGGCCTTCTCAGGGGTATACTTCTCGACCACTTTCTTGAACTCATCGAATCCCTCGGTGCGCTCGCGGATGAAGTCCTCGTCCGCGAGCCCTTCCTCCAGGATGACGTTCATCATCCCGTTAAACAGGGCCACGTCGGTCCCGGGCAATTGCTTCAACCAGAGGTGGGCATAGTCGCAAAGGCGTATGCGCCGTGGTTCCGCCACGATAAGCTTGCAATCGTTCTTCATCACCGCCCTCTTGATGCGCAATCCCACTATGGGGTGGGCCTCGGTGGTATTCGACCCCGTGACCAGGATGCAATCGGCCTTTTCGAGATTGTCGACGCTGTTGGTCATGGCCCCGCTACCGAAAACCGTCGCCAGACCGGCGACCGTGGAGCTGTGTCATAACCGGGCGCAGTGGTCGACGTTGTTGGTGCCGACCACGGCGCGGGCCATCTTCTGGAGAAGGTAATTCTCCTCGTTGGTGCAGCGGGCTGAACAGAGGAAGGCCACGCTGTCGGGTCCGTACTCCCGCACGATCCTCTTGAGGTTCTCGGCTACCTCGTCGAGGGCCTCCTCCCAGGAGACTTCCACCAGCTCCCCGCCCTTTCTCACCATCGGCCTGGCGAGCCGATCGGGGTGATGTATGAACTCGTAACCATACCTGCCCTTGACGCAGAGATTTCCCTGCCCGGGGCCCACCATGACCGGCGAGGAGGCTCCCACCACCCTGCCGTCCTTCACGTGCAGGTCCACCTGGCAGCCGCATCCACAATACGGGCAGGTGGTACGCACTTTCTCCACCTGCCAAGCCCTTCCCTTGCCCTTGTAGGGGATGGAGACGATGGCGCCGGTGGGACAGGTGGAAACGCACTGGCCACAGAACTCGCAGGGGGTTTCGGGCAGGCTCCTGTTGTAGGGCGTGCCGGGGACGGCGTCAAAACCCCTGTTGATGAAATCGTAGACCCCCACCCCCTGGACCTCGCGGCAGATGCGTACGCACCGGCCACAGACGATGCACTTGTTGTAATCCCTCTCTATCAGGGGATTGTCGTCGATAACCTCATAGGTGTGCCGCTCGCCCTGAAAGCGCGGCTCCCTGACCCCGTACTCGTAAGCCAGGTCCTGGAGCTCACAGCTTCCGGACCTTTCGCACACCATGCAGTCGTTGGGATGGTCCGAGAGGAGCAACTCGATGACGGTCCTCCGCGCCCTTATGACCTCGTCAAGGTCGGTCCATATCTTCATGCCCTCCGACACGGGGGTGGCACAGGCGGGAAGAAGTGCCCGGGCTCCCTCCACCTTCACCACGCAGACGCGACACGCCCCGAAGGGCTCCAGGCGCTCGTCATGACACAGGGTGGGAATCCGGATCCCCGCCGCCCTCGCCGCCTGCAGGATGGTGGATCCAGCGGGTACTTCGATCTCTCTTCCGTTTATGGTGACGGACACCGGTCTCATGGCTGTTTCCTCCTCATTCAGCGTAAATGGCCTCCTGGCGACACCGGTCCATGCACACCTTGCAGCGGATGCACAGGTCGGGATCGATCCGGTGAGGTTGTTTCTTCTCCCCCGATATGGCGTTGACCGGGCAGACCTTCGCACATGCTCCGCAGCCGTTGCACTTCTCCTGGTCGATCACGATGGTTATGAGGGCCGGGCAGACCCCCGCCGGGCATCTCTTGTTGTAGATGTGCTCCTCGTACTCGTGGCGGAAGTACCTCAGGGTGGTCAGCACCGGGTTGGGCGCCGTGCCTCCCAGGGCACAGAGGCTCGCCGCCTTGATGTCCGCGGCCAACACTTCCAGGGCTTCCAGGTCCTCCGGCGTCCCCTCGCCATCGCAGATCTTCGTCAGTATCTCCAGCATCCGCTTGGTCCCGATGCGGCAGGGAACGCACTTCCCGCAGGATTCCTCGCACAGGAACTTCATGAAATATTTGGCGATATCCACCATGCAGGTGTTCTCGTCCATCACGATCATGCCACCGGAGCCCATCATGGACCCGATGCTCTGCAGGCTCTCGAAGTCCACCTTGATATCCAGATGTTCCGCGGGAATACAGCCCCCGGAGGGTCCCCCGGTCTGCACCGCCTTGAACGCCTTGTTGCCCGGGATGCCCCCGCCGATGTCGTAGATGATCTCCCGCAGGGTTATGCCCATCGGGACCTCGACCAAGCCCGTGTTGTTTATCTTCCCCACCAGCGAGAAGATCTTGGTCCCCTTGCTGTTCTCGGTGCCGATCTCCGCGAATTTCTCGGGGCCCATGCGTATGATCAGGGGCACGTTCTCCCACGTCTCCACGTTGTTTATGTTGGTGGGCCTACCCCAAAGCCCCTTGACCGCGGGGTAAGGGGGCCTCGGCCTCGGCATACCCCTCTTTCCCTCGATGCTCGCGATGAGGGCCGTTTCCTCGCCGCAGACGAAGGCCCCGCCCCCCACGGCCACCTTGATGTCAAAGTCGAAGCCCGAGCCCATGATGTTCTTGCCCAGCAGGTTCATCTCCCGGGCCTGGTCCAGGGCCACCAGCAGATTGCGCAGGGCCAGGGGATACTCGTGTCGCACGTAAACGTATCCCTCGCAGGCCCCGATGGCATAGGCCCCGATGGCCATTCCCTCGATGACCGCGTGGGGGTTGCCCTCGAGAAGGCTACGGTCCATGTAAGCCCCGGGGTCTCCCTCGTCCGCGTTGCAGATTATGTACTTCACGCCATCGGGGCTGGGGGCCTCCCGGCAGATCCTCCACTTCCTGGCGGTGGGGAACCCGGCGCCGCCCCTGCCCCGCAAGCCAGCCCTCTCTATCGCGTCTATCACTTCCTCGGGAGTCATCTCGAACAGGACCTTGGCCAGGGCCTTGTACCCGTCCAGGGCGATGTAGTCGTCGATGACCTGTGGCCTGATGAGGTGGTTCAAGCCGAGCAGGAGGCGCTCCTGCTTGGAGTAGAACGGGACCTCTTCCCTATGGTGGATCTTCTCCCCCGTGGTAGGATCCTTGTAGAGGTATTTTTCCACCTCGCCGCCCTGCAACAGGGTGGCGACCACGATCTCGTCAACCGCCTTGGGGTCCACCTTGGTGTAAAAGGTCCCCATGGGCTGGAAATACATGAGGGGACCCATCTCGCAGAATCCATGGCACCCCGTGAGTTTGATCTCTACCTTCTCCTCGAGGCCATTCTTCTTGATGGACTCCACGAGGGCGTCGTACACCTCGATGCAGTTGAAGGCCTGGCATCCCGTGCCTCCACATACCGAGACCCGATAGGGGTACCTTGCCTTCCTCTGTTTTACCTCCTCGCAATATCTCTCCAGGGTCGCCGGCGAATCAATCTTCATCTTCCCCGGAACCTCCCTTCTCCATGTACTGCTTGAGCAGGCTCTGCATCTTGCTCGGGGTCATCCGGCCATGGTACTTGCCATCCACGACCACCACGGGTGCCAGGGCGCAAGTACCCACGCAGTTCACCGTCTCCAGGGTGAACTTCCGATCCGGGGAGGTCTGCCCGGGCCTTATGTCCAGGGTCCTCTGGGCCTCGTCGATCAAGCCCTGGGCGTTCCTTACATGACAGGCGGTGCCATGGCATATCTTGATGATGTGCTCGCCCACGGGCTCCAATCGGAACTGGGTGTAAAAGGTGGCGAGGCCGTAGAGCTGGCTCAATTGATAACCTGCCCTCCTGGCCAGTTCCTCCATGATCTTCTCGTCCAGGTACCCGTAGGCCTCGTGCAGCTCGTGAAAGATCGAAATGACGGCACTCTTGTCTCCCCTGTATTTCTCCACGATCTCCTCCAACGGCCGGAGGTCGTCCACCGGGGTGAAACGGGTCGAACAACGGCAGTTTTCAGCTTCCAACTCCTCGACCTCCCATCCGGTAAACCGCTTGCTACGACTCACTTACGCCTAAATCTCGAGGTAGGAGTGACAGTAGAGGGTTTCCTCCGTGAGTACCTTGTAGGTCTTCACGTACTTGATGACCTTGGGGTCGCTCTCGTCCACGGGCTCTCCGTTAACTATCTTCTCTATGATCTGGTAATCCTCGTTGCGGCGCATCACGCCCATGAGTTCCTCGTCGTTGGGATCCACTATGGCCGCCGTGAGCCCCTTGGCCATGAGCACGCCCAGGAGCGTGCGGTTGATGAGGCGGGCAAGGTCCTCGTCGGGGATGCTGTTGGACACGTTGGAGAGGCCGACCACCGTCCCGGGCTTGGGATCGAACTCCGCGAACACCCCCTGGAGCATATCCATGGACTGAATCAGCGCGTGCACCTGGTCCTGGGACACGCTGACCGGCAGGACGATGGGGTCGATGAGGAGCTTGTCGAGGGGAATCCCGTATTCCTGGGCTGCCATGATAATGTTGTAGGCGACCTCCACCCTCTCGTTGGCATCCCGCGGCACGTTACCCTTCTCGTTCAGGCACAGGCCGACCACCCAGGCGTTGTGTTCCACCGCCATGGGCATGAGTTTCTCGATCCTTTCGGGCTGGGAGGATATGGAATTGATCATCACCTCGCGGTCCTTGACCGTCTCCAGGCCGGCCTTCATGGCCTCGATGTTCATGGTGTCCAGGGCCAGGGGCACATCGGTGACCTCCATGACCGCCTCCACCACGAAGCGCATGCGCTCCGGTCCCTCCTTGGTGGCTGGGCCCAGGTTGATGTCGAGCCAGTTGGCTCCCCCTTCCACCTGGAGGAGGGCCATCTCCTGGATGGGCTTCTTGTCCCTTTCCTTCATGGCCTGGCCGATCTTCTTCATCATCACGTTGACCTTCTCGCCGATGATCAGCATCTCCATCCTCCTTTACCTTTCTCTTAACGCCCGTCTCCTACATCGGTTTCCTCATAACGGGAGTCCTTCTCCCGCGAAGACCCGTCATGAAGGGAACAACCACGGCCCTCTTCCAGGACATCCGCCGCACGATAGGAGCTCCTCACCAGGGGAGAGGAGACCACCACCGGGATGCCGGCCATCTCGGCCTCGGTCTTCATCTCCTCGAATTCCTCGAGGGGAACGAAGCGCTCCACCGGCAACTGCCTCCGGGAGGGACGGAGGTACTGGCCGATGGTAAGGATATCACAACCCACCTCGGCCAGGTCCACGAACAGCCTGCGGAGCTGTTTCCTGCTTTCCCCCAGCCCCACCATGATGCCGCTCTTTACCTTGACGCCGGGGTAAAGCTCTTTTGCTCTCCCCAAGAGCCCCAGCGACCTCCGGTAATCCGCCATGGGCCTCACCCGGGGATACAGTTCCTCCACGGTCTCCAGGTTATGGTTGAACACCTCGGGTCCCTCCCGCAACACGGTCTCCAGGGCCTCGGCGGACCCCTGGAAATCGGGGGTTAGGACCTCCACCTTCGCCCGGGGCAATCTACTCCTGACCTCCCTGATGCAGGCCGCGAAGTGGGATGCGCCGCCGTCCGGAAGGTCGTCCCGGGTCACGCTGGTGATGACCACGTACTCCAGCCCCATCTGCGCGGCCGCATCGGCCACCCTTCCGGGCTCTTCCTCGTCCAACGGAAGGGGTACCCCCTTGTTCACGCCACAGAACGCGCAGTTCCTGGTGCATACATCGCCCATGATCAAGAAGGTGGCGGTGCGGGACGAGAAACACTCCATCCGGTTGGGACACCTGGCGCTCTCGCACACGGTATGCAAGCCCCGGGTCCGGAGGATGCTGGTGACTTCGCTCAGGTTCCTCCCCGAACGAATGGGGCGGAGGAACCAGCGGGGCATGCGCTGTGGATAATGGGCTTCCCTGGCGATACCTCCCATCTCCACCTGCCG
>JBBFMI010000113.1:0-6714 GCA_037478635.1 Candidatus Geothermincolales bacterium
CAAGTGTTCTCCCGTCTGGCAGGATATGGATCGCCAGGACTCGCCCCCGTCCTCGGTCACGAACAGGGTACCGTTCTCGCCGGCCACCCAGGTGACATCCCCGCGCTCTACCACCAGGCAGTTGAGGCGGTTTTCGCCCGGCGGTTTGAAAATAGCCCAGCTGTCGCCCCCGTCTTGGCTCTTGAAGACCGAGCTCTCCCCGGACAGGGCCCACAGGATCCCGTCCTCAGAGACCTCCAGGTCGACCACGTCCTCCGCGGTGGGGATCCTCTTCCGCTGCCAGCCCTTGCCGCCGTCCTCCGAGTAAAGCAGGGTTCCCCTGGACCCCCCTATCCATACGCGTTCGGCATCTGACATGGCGAGAGCGCGCAGGTCCTCGACGGCGGGAACTTCCGACGGTATCCAGGTGTTTCCTCCGTCGACGGTGAGGTAGGCCGAGCCCTTCGAGCCGATCACGAAGGCCCGGTCGCGGTCTAATCCCTTGACCTCGTAAAGGGTCGCAGCGCCCTTGCCTTTTTCCTCGCTTACCTGGGCACGGGCCCTGCGGTTACCGGTTGGCAGGATGAGGACCTGGGAGAGGAGCAGGACGAGGGAGAGGAAAAGGATCATCCCAGGAGAGCCGGAGCGACCGTTTCTTTGAGGGCGCAAGATGACCTTCATGACAGCTCAGGGATGAGTTCCATGTCTACTGTTTCCTCGTCCCCCGGAGGGAACGGGCGAGCCTCTTCAAGGCCGGGACCCTTTCCTCGCCGTCCCCGCCGGAGTAGTAATAATGGTAAGGCGTGTAGTATCCGTAATATCCGTAACCGTACCTGCGGGCCGAGATCTCCACGTTGTTTACCACCACCCCCAGTATCCTCGCCTCCACCTTGGAAAGTATCTCCACGGTCCTTTTTGCCCCTTCGCGGGTGGCTATGCCGTGGCTGGCCACCAGCAGGACCCCGTCCACGTAGGGGGCCAAGGCTACGGCGTCGCTCACCGCGAGCACCGGCGGCACGTCGACCAGCACGAAGTCGTACAGCTCCTTGCATCGCTCGAGGATCTTCTGCATGGAGGAGGAGGATACCATCTCCGCGGGGTTAGGCGGCTTGGGCCCTGATACCAGGATGTCCAGGTTGGGGATCCCGGTGTTCGAGATGGCCTCTTCCAGGGGCAGGTGTCCCATTATCACGTCGACGAGCCCCTTTTCGGAGATATCTTCCAGGAATTTCTGGAGGGCGGGACGCCTCAGGTCCGCCTCGATCAGCAGGACCCTCTTGCCCATCTCGGAGAGGGCGGCCCCCAGGTTGAAGGCCACCGAGGTCTTTCCCTCCTTGGGGCTCGAGCTGGTCACCATGATCGCCCTCACGTGTTCGTCGAGGTTTATGAACATCACGTGGGTGCGGAGGTTACGGAACCCTTCCGCGGCGGGGCTTTCGGACTGGGTGATGTATACAGCCTCTCGCACTCCCTCCTCCAGGGGGATACGGGGGATCTCCGCCAGGATGGCGGTTTCGTAGAACCTCTCGAAGTCTTCCCTGCTCTTCAGGGAGTTGTCCAGGTAATCCACCAGGAAGGCCAGGCCTATTCCCAGGATGAGCCCGAGGAAGACGGCGAGCACCCCGTTTCTTGCCGTCTTCGGCGAGACCCTTATGCCCGCCTTGGCGGGCTCGATTACCTCCAGTCCCCGTTGTTCAAGGGCTTCGGCTATCCGTAGGCTCAGGTATTTCTCGTACAGGGTTGCCCAGAGGTTCACCGCTTGAGTGGCGGAGGCCTCCAGCTCGGGAGGTCGGTTTTCCCTGGTGTACTTCTTCGCTTCCTGGGCAACTTCCTCGATCTGGTTCTGGACCTCCTGGATACGGTTCCAGACCTCCTTGCGGGCCTCGCTTATCTGCTTGATGGCCGCCAGCTGCCGGTTCTTGATGTATTCGTCGGCGTAAGCCTGGGCGATGTCCCGGGAGAGCAGGGGATGGGCGGTGGTGATCACTATATCGAAGACGTTGGTGTTCTGGGCCCTCTCCACCTTTACCCTTTTCATCAGTTCCTCGGGGTCGGGAATGGAGGCGGGGATAAAGGTCTCCCCGGAGGGGTCTGCGCCATAACTCCTCTCCTCGTAAAGGGATTCCAGGCGCTGGCGCACCGCCTCGGCTATGGTCCTGGTCTCGATGATCTTCTGCTGGGTCTGGATGAAGGAGTTGGGGTCGGTGAAGGCCAAGGAGAGCAGTTTGTCGGTGGCGGTCTCGCCGGCCTTGTTGGATTCGGCCAGTATTTTCACCCTTGACTCGTACAGCGGGGTCTGAAGGAAAGATATGATAAGTGCCGCAGCTATCACCAAGGCGGCACTCCCGATGATCACCCACTTCCGCCCCAACACCACGGTGATGTAGTCCCTGAGTTCCATGGATGCTCTCCCGTTATAACTCGATTGCCCGATGTTTAGATTTTAACTTGGGAAACCGCGAAATTCATGCTCGATTTTTGGTCTCGCGTCATAATGGGCTACCTCGTTCGGATAACCTTCCGGGCTCTCCCCGTTTTCCGTGTCCACCTTCACAAGATGTCAGAGCGTTTTGGGGTTCTATGATCGCATTCAGCCTGCTTTCTCATCCCATATCGATTATTTTCCTCTGGACAGTTTTTCACTGTTGGTTCTGGCACATTTTTGGCCCTTGATCTTCTTTTCTTGAAAACCGGATGAAGCAAATCGCGTTGTTCTCTTTCGGTTGATGGGTATTCGCAAGTATCTTTCCCGCTTTGCTGGCCGTTAAAGGAGGGGGATCCTCCGGATCCCCCTCCTTGACCGCTCTTTAACTCGATAGGACCGTTATCTCTGGTAGACGTTCACGATGCCCACTGAGTCATGGCCCCACACCCGCTCGGTCCTGGCGGCGTTCCATCCGTACACGGCCCTCTCGGCGATCACCGGCTTGGGCGCCTCCACCTTGGTGGAGACGTCCCAGGACTTCACCGAGTCGTTGACCCTCCAGGACTTGCGGCTGTTGGGCTCCAGCACCAGCTCCTTGGTGCCGGCCACTCCCTGGTTGGTCATGAAGGTGAGTTTGGCCTTGACCTGCTCGTTGTTGGGGTTCTGCACCAGCACCCAGGTCTCGAACTCGCCCTCGGTGCAGCCCTCGGCCAGGTACCAGGAGTAGGTCTGGAAATCGTAGACTACCACGTCCCCGTCCTCGTCGTACCACGCTACGTTGAAGACCTCTTGGCCTGACACCTGGTATTTGCCCGAAAGATCGATGGAGAACTTCCCTTCACTGTTGCTCACTGTGTCCACCACTACCGGCTTGGTGTTGAGGCCTACAGCCGCGCGGATTAACTTTCCCGCGGGCGCCGTGCCCTCCAGCTTCTTGGTCGCCGGGTCCAGGGTGGCGGAGATGTCCCGCACCGTGATCTCCCGGGTGCCGCCCATGTTGCAGGATGCCTTGTCGCCGGCCTTGATGTCGTAATCGCTAAAGAAGGCCTCGAAGAACCCGTCGCCCTTGACCGGGGCCGTGCGGGTCTTTCCGGACACGTTCACGGTCAGGGAAGTGCCGGGCTGGTAATAATACCCCAGGACCTCGTTGTACTGCGGATACACGACCAGGCGGCCCACGATACCCCCGGCCATTTCCATCACCTTGTTCCCCTGGGCGTCGATGGAGTAAAGGAGCACCGCGTCGCCCGGCATGAGGTTGAAGGAGTTATTCATGTTGACGGTGTAGGCACCCCCTGAGACCGTTGCCTCGGCGGAGAATGCCCCCGGCGGAATATCTCCGTAGTAGGTGTTGGGGGTTATGACGTAGGCCTTTACTCTGGTTCCCGATGATTTACCTGTAACTTTGTCACCGTTATAGTCTATGGTTCCTTCTATCTTGCAGTTGAGAGTAAGGGATTGAGAGTCCGCAAGGTCCGTGACCTTCACCTGGTCCCCAGATTTTATGTCCACTCCTGCGGCGTTGAAGTCCGCGTTGAACCATCCGGCCTCGTTGGACTTTACCGTGAGGGTTCCTTTGCCTATCACCTCGACCTTTACGTTGGCGTTGGGGTGGGTGATGTGACCCTCCACCGAGTCGAAGGGAAGGGAGACGTTGACCCCCGGCTTCACCGAGGCGCCGGAAACCTCTGCCGGCTCATCCTCGGGCCACCCGATTTTCCTTTCCAGAAGTTTCCTGTGAGCGTCCTCGGGAGTCGCCGGGAGGCGGCCGAGGGGGTCCCCCGAGATTCCGGTGGGGCTCAGCTCCTCACCACCCTTGGCCACTGCCAGTATGGGGGTGAGGATGAGCAACCCCACCACCAGCATGCCGGTCAGGATGTAGACGCAAAACCTTCTGACATTCCACCCCTTCTTCATCTTGCTCACCCCTGTTCAGCTCCAGGAGAACTCGTACGGTTACCCGGGTCGTCGATAAACCGTCACATGGGCTGGATGGAAGAGAGGTGCCAGATCTCGTAGTCCTTGTTCAGGACCATCTTGGCCTTTTCCACCCTTCCCCCGATGCCCACGACCTTGCCTTCCAGGACGGTCTGCCGGTCGGAGGTCTTAATCACCTTGTCCACCACCATGTAGTCGAGCCTTCCCTGGGCGACCTTGGTAAGGAACTCCTGAAGCTCATTAAGCTCCCGGGCCAGGTCGGCCTCGAAAGAGGCGGGCACGGGATAATTGGTCCCGCCACCCAGCTCCCCCTCGAGCTGGCGGACTGCCGCTATCCTCCACTTGCCCCCCTCGAACTTCAAGACCATGGTGCCATTGCTCTTCTTGCCGTCCACGGTGGTGACGGTGAAATACAGGTAAGAGGTGTTCGGATCGCCTGCCGGCTGGTACTCGGTGGCAATGGCGTCCAGCCTCTTGATCTTGCCCTCGGCGAGCGCTTTGAAGAAGTTCTGGTGGCGCTGGGTCTCGACCACGTATCTCTGTTCCGGGGTTTCCATGGAGAAATCCTCGCCGCTTACAGCGGAGGATTCTACCTCTCCCTCCCCGGCGTTTCCTGGATTTTCAACGGAGCCCGTTTCCTGGTTATTCCCATCGGGCATTGTCGCAGCCGATGCCGCTTTCCCCTCGCCGTCGCCTCCATCGTTCCTCGCATCCATGATCTTCCATGTCCCCAGGCCGATGGCGGTGAGGCAGAGGAGAAGTAGCAACGCCACCACAACGGTTTTCCGCACTTTCCTCACCCCTTCGACATTACCCGGAACCTTATTACGCCAAAATATTTCAAACGCCCCCACCATTATCGCTGGGTATTATATCATTTCGAAATAATTTTCAATACACCGAAAACTAGAGATTTGAAGAAACTGGTTGATCTTTTCATGCCATTGCCTTCACTCCGCTCGCTTCGCCTTGAAGGACCTCAAGGGATTATGTTGGCCGTGTTTCTTCCGCTTTCCTCGATCCTAAGGCAACGATGCAAAAGGCTTAAGGGAAAACCGAGCCCAAGAACGCCACTTCATCCCTTAGACTATTAGACTATTAAGTGGCCTCGTCATCCTTGCACACCTTTATGGTGCTTATACCCTCCTGTGTCAAAGGTTAAACCCTGACTTCGGTTCAAATTCCTGGGCAGGAGTCTCCTGCCGGTGAGGTTCAAGAAGGCCGTCGCTCGAGACCCGCCCGCGTGGGTTTAACTTCGTTTCATGGCCCTAACCCCGGCGTGACCGCGATAACGGCATTGGCCTCGGGAATGAAGGTAAACAACGCAGGCTTGTGCCAATGAAACGGGACATTGCCAGACTTCCATGGGTGGGCAGCTTTAGATCCTTGACGGGTCTCGTCGCAACCCGGTCTTTCTGACCAAAAGGCCTTATGGGTTCCTTGTACGTTAGAGGATCCGTGCAAAAGTACGGACATCCTCGCCCCGGGTTCATCATTAATATATAATCTCTCTTCGTGTGAACGGGAAACGATAAGTGGCGGTGGGAGTTCATGAGGTTCCCCCACCCATGAAGTCCCAGTTGAGCGGACTTGAGTTGCGACCGAGGGAGCGAGATGCCGGGGATAGTGGTAATAGGCACCCAGTGGGGCGACGAGGGAAAGGGCAAGGTCATCGACCTCATGGCCGATGACATGCACGTGGTGGTGCGCTTCCAGGGCGGCAACAACGCCGGTCACACCATAGTGTTGGAAGGAACCACCATTCGCTTGCACTTGGTGCCATCGGGCATACTCTATCCTCATATTACCCCCGTAATCGGCGGAGGGGTTATCGTCAATCCCGCGGTGCTCTTGGATGAGATGAGAGGCCTTTCCTCGCTGGGCATCGATGTGGAAAGGCTGCGGATATCCTACAACAGCCATCTCATCATGCCCTATCACGTCGTCCTGGATGGCCTTTTGGAAGAGCGTCGCGGCGGGAAGAAGTTGGGAACGACGCTGCGGGGCATCGGCCCCACCTACGCCGACAAGGCTGCTCGCCAGGGGCTCAGGGTACAGGACATGTTGGATGTCACCGCTTTCGCCCGCAAAGTGAAAGAAGCGGTGGAGGAGAAGAACCGCGTTATCCAGGGAGTTTATGGCGCCGACCCGCTGGACCCGGTGGCGGTGGCGGAGGAGTATGCCGAATACGCCCGGATGTTGCGCCCGTATATCACCGATACCGCTTCGCTGGTGCGAAGCGCCCTCGACGAGGGAAAGAACGTCCTTTTCGAGGGAGCCCAGGGATTCATGTTGGACCTGGACAACGGCACTTATCCATATGTGACCAGCTCCAACACCGTGGCGGGGGCGGTATGCGCCGGAGCGGGAGT
>JBBFMI010000114.1:0-6673 GCA_037478635.1 Candidatus Geothermincolales bacterium
CACAATGCGGGCACACGGCAGTCCCCATGTTCTCCACCATCCCGATCACATTCGCGCCCACCATCCGAGCCATGTTGATGGCCTTGCGCACGATAACGGAGGCCAGCAATTGAAGGGAAGTGACGACGAGCACGTCGGTTCCCGGGAACATCTGCAATATGGTCAGGGGAGCATCGGAAGTTCCGGGGGGAAGATCGAGGACCAGGTAATCAAGACTTCCCCAGTCAGTATCCTCCCACAGCTGCCGGATAGCGTTGGAGACCATGGGGCCCCTCCAGACGATGGGGTCATCCTCCCGATCGAGAAGAAGATCCGCGGACACGACCTTTACGCCGCCCGCGGTGAGGCAGGGTATCATCTTCCCATCCCCCACCCCGATCTTCCCCTTGACACCCATGATCCTGGGGATGCTGGGGCCGGTAATATCGGAGTCGATGATCCCTACGGACAGGCCCTTCTTCTGCATCCCGGCCGCAAGCAGGGCGGTGATCGAAGACTTGCCCACGCTTCCCTTACCGCTCATGACCACGAGGGTGCGGTCAATCGTGGAGGCGGATCGGTTATGTTGCTCCCCCGAACTTGCTTTGATCTCCTTGGGCATCCATATCCTCCTCGCGTCAAGATCTCCCTCTCGATCCCGGCCAAATATTAATATACATATGCCAATAATAATTGGAAGGGCTTTCGTCAACTTTCCTTCGCGAATATCTCCAACCTTGAAAACCTCGGGATCAAGGGCAGGCGGGCGGGAAGATGACGAATCGCCTGGATATCTGAAACACGCACGGACCGCGACCGGATAACGACTTCGATCCCCGAAGACCCGCGCAGTTCAAGACAAGGCAGAGCGAACGCCTGGCCATACCGAGATGGCCCAGGATAGAAGTTGAGGTAAAGCCGGTGTTATCATATAATGCGTACGGGTTGCGGTCCGGGCATTGCCCGCCGTTGCCATCGTGACTATTCCCCGGTAGCTCAATGGTAGAGCGGGTGGCTGTTAACCACTAGGTTGGGGGTTCGAGTCCCTCCCGGGGAGCCAATGAGAGATAAGCGATTCCCGGGATCCTTCCCGGGAGAAATTTTTTTACCGCCCTTCGACCGTCACGCCGGAAGGTGAGAGGAGGTAGAGATCATTCCTCTTCTTCCAGGTAGCTTCCTGTCCAGGAATCAGTCCTGTCCTTGCCATAGCCATGCTGAATGTTTGTCCTTTTCGCCCCTCCTCGATACCGGAAAGATCCGCCCGCAAAAGGCTTATCCGCGAAATGCTTAACCATGTTGCTCCGGGTGCCGAAAACTTATTATGGAAAGACGGGCTGACGAGGGGTTGATCGTGTTGTTCGCGATAGAAAAATGCGCTGAGTGCGGGGTTCCCCATCCCTTTACCCACTCCCACCGCTGGCTCCCGGACGGCACAATCGTGCAGGCCCTTAACGAAAGGGCGCGCGTGGCCTTCCTGGAATGCGAGTTCATCGACCCGCTTTTCGACCTGATCGGCAACATCATCGGAGTTCCCATCGACCACATCGTAGTAAACATAACCACCCGGGGCTGTCAGCTGTACATGGAGAGCGTCATCCCCGAGGAAGTGAGGAGAAACGTGCGGGAAAGAACGGTGGAACCCCCGGTGGTGGCCATGCCCATCATCGACTTCTGCCACATGATCGGCTACGGAAAGTACTCCTTCGTGGGTTACAGGTTCGAGGGAAACGGGGATGATTTCTGCACCATTCGCATATACCGGCCCTTCTCGGTCTACGAGGCTGCCGGGGCCTTCGCCGGGGTCATTGCCTGCCTGGTGGGAGGAGAACACTCGGTGAGCTATACCGAGGTCGAGCCCAAGCTCTACGAATTCACCACCCATTGGACCAGGTACCCCGAGGTCCTCAAGGAAAGGCTCAAGTTGCCCGTCCACCTTCCCAGGGAGGGGGACGTGGAGCTTCCCCGCTGTCCCTCCTGCGGGATTCCCGAGGCTTTTTCGAGATACAGGTGGGATCTCAAGAACGGGATAATCCTGAACACCACGAGCGGAAGGAGGATGGCCCTCCTCGGGCCCGGCCTCTTGGATTCGGTCTTCGAGGCCCTGGAATGGGAACTGGGAGACACCATCCCCAGGAGCGTGGTAGAGGCCCAGAGGCGCAACGCCAGGGCTGGCCTCAGGTTCATCGACCTCACCGACTTCAAGGGAGTAAGGGACCAGCTCGCCCTCAGGGGATTGGGCGAACTCAAGAACTACAAGGCCGGAAAGGAGGGAGTATACATAAAGGTGGCAAACCCCGCACTCCACCTGATGTTGGTAGGCATGGTCCAGGGAGGATACGAGAAGGCCTACGATATTCAATCCGACGTGGACTGGGAGCTGAGCGAAAGCGGCGAGCTCACCATCGAGGTCAAGAAAAGGAAGGTACAGGTAGAGGTGTCAAAAACCCTCACCTTTGAATGAGCGCTTCGGATAATATCGAAAAAAAGATCCCCGGCCATGGCGATCAGCATGAAAAAAACGGTGTTGATCCGGAGACCCATCGGCCAAGACGGCCTATCATCTTTTCAGCCACCATTCCCGGTTGGTTCCCTCCATGGCTCCACTCCGAAATGACATTCTCCTGGGTGGCATGGTTCAGACTCCAGTTCCAGCGTGGCATGAACAACCCGGTATTTATCCCTCAGCATGTTCTTTGCCTCTTCCACCCTGGTCCGATACGCGCTCAACGGGGCATCTTCCACCACCAGGTGAGCGGACAGGGAGAACATCCGGGAGCCTATCTCCCATATGTGCAGATCGTGAACGTCTTTCACCCCGGGCAGGCCCGATAAATCGTCGAGTACCCGGCGATAATCCAGTCCGACGGGCACAGATTCCATGAGGACGTGCACGGATTCCCTCATCACCTGGAATGCCGTCAGGAGTATCAGGCAGGCAAGGCCCATGGTCAGGAGGGGGTCGACCAGCCACCATCCGGTGAGGGCCATCACAACTCCACCGGCCATCACGCTGAGGGAGACCAGGGCGTCTGCGAAGAGGTGGAGAAATGCGCCCTTCAAGTTGAGATCGTCCCCTCCCCTCCGGAGGAACAGAGCCACCGCCCCGTTTACCAGGAAACCCGCTCCGGAAACCGCGATAACCACCAGGCTCTTGACTTCCGGGGGTTGCCTCAGCCTTCCCGCTGCCCCCATGAACAGCAGAAGACTGATCCCTATGACCACCAAAGAGTTCACGAAGGCCGCCAGGATACCCAGTCGATGGTAACCGAAGGTCCTTTTTTCCGTTTTAGGACGGGTTGACGCGTAAGCCGCGGCAAGGGCGAGAGCCAGGGCCAGGGAATCGGCGAAGTTGTGTCCGGCATCCCCCACCAGTCCCATGCTCCGGGCGAAAAAACCGGCGGCCAACTCGAAAACGGTGAAAGCCGTGTTGACCGCCAATCCCACTGCGATCCTCCGCAGGCTCTGCCCTCCCAGGGGAAAGCCGCTTTCTTGCAATAGCGATTCGTCCATGCCGCTCATCTTTTCCCGCCTGGCTCTCGCATACGAAAAAACCCGATCAGTTAACGGCACGCCTCGCGCAAGGAAAACCCTCGAGCGGGCAGCTGCCTTTCCCGCGAGAACGCCATCTCATTATATCGGTCCCTACACCCTGGGCCCACGCCCTGGCACGCCGCCTGTCCGACAAAAAATCGACCGGCACCCGTTCATGATGCGTTTACCGCCCGCTGGGTTTATCCTATTCCAGGGAACCGGTGAAAAAGGTCGGACGCTTACGAGCTGGTGCGCCACGGATGTCGGGGGGTGCGTCATGGAAAGGGGCAAAAAGCTTAAAGGGATAGTGGCGGTCATGCCCTCGTTTTTCCGCCAGGACGGGGAAGTGGACGAGGATGCAGTCCTTTCCTTCACCGATCACCTGGCGCGATCGGGCGTCCACGGGGTACTGGTACTGGGGAGCAACGGAGAGTGTCCATACATCAGGAAAGAGGACAGGAAAAGGATCGTCGAGCTCGCGGTGGAATCCTGCGCCGGCAGGATACCGGTCATCGTGGGAGTGAACGAAAGGGGGCTCGACGAAGCCGTGGAGATGGTCAAGCACGCGGAAAAGACCGGCGCCGACGCCGCGCTGGTGGCCCTCCACCGGTTTTATCCCCTGGATGACCGCCAGGTGGTGAAGTTTTACCGGGATCTTTCGGCCGCCTCCGAGCTACCGCTTCTCTACTACAATTTCCCTTCCAATACCGGGATAACCGTATCCCCCGAAGTGATTGCCGGCATGGCCTCCAAGGGCATTATCGTCGGCGCGAAGGAGACGATCTTCGATATGGAAGAGATTGGCAGGTTGGCCAGATTGGCCGGTGAAGGGTTTTCAACCTTCACCGGGACCACCCTCAACTTGACCGAGGCCATGTCGGTGGGAGCCTGCGGCGCCATATGTCCCCTTCCCAACATCGTGCCCGACGTCTCGGTGGAACTGTACGAGGCCCTGGAAAGGGGCGACGACGGCAGGGCGTCGGGGCTCCAGGAAAAGATAAGGCGCCTTGCCCCCCTTCTCGTCTCTCCCGCGCCCCATGCCATGATCAAGGAAGCCCTTCGACTCCTGGGGCACCCGGTGACCCCGGTGGTCAAGAGTCCCCTCCCCTCTCTGGAGAAGGGGCTTTCTTCGCAGGTCGTCGAGGTCCTCAAGGCAGCCGGCCTGCTATGAAGACCGAACGCCGGTAGAACAGCAAGGTATTATAATCAACGGTGGTACGCTTGTTGCCTCGTGACCCGTCCGCGAGCCTCACCTGGCGCGGGCAAGTACGTTGACGTTCGGGGGAGAAGCACATGAGAAACTGGGTCATCTCCATTACGGAAGAAGAAAGAATGGAACTGGAAAGGATTGTCATCGATGGGGATGCTCCAGCGGCACTGGACTTCCTGGAAAAGGTGATCAGGAAACGCATGAACGAATCCCTGAAAAAGAGCGGATGCTACCAGGACGCTTCCAAGCCGGTGGGTGATATTTCCAGGCCCATCGCAAAGCACAAGCGACTGGGCAGCGCTTCCTGAGAAGGCTCCGTGGCCTGGCCTCGCGGTAAGGCCTCCCTCGTCCCCCGAGGTTCTCCGGGAAGCCCTGGAAATCGCCTTTGCCAAAACCCCTGAGATTGTTTACAATGGGTGCGATGCTCTCGGGGCATCCTCCCCGCGTTTTCAGGCGGTGCAGGAGCGGGGAGCGGACCGAAAGGAGTTGAGTTTGCGCCCATGAACATCTACGTAGGCAACCTGAACTACGCATCCACCGAGGAAGGTCTCCGCCGGCTCTTCGAGTCTTTCGGAGAGGTGGGAGACGTGAGCATCATCCGCGACCGGGAGACCGGGAGAAGCCGCGGCTTCGGTTTCGTGGAGATGCCCAACGAGGACGAGGCCAGGGCCGCCATAGCGGAGCTGGACAACAAGGAATTCGACGGGAGGCTGATCAAGGTCAACCAGGCCAGGCCAAAGGTGCAGAGCCGGACCTGGAGGGACGCGCGGTAACTATCGGGAAAGAAACGGGGGCTGCAGGCTACCGAGACCCTTTGAGATCAAGCGATATCTGGAAGAGGTATCCTGCGCCCTCTTTTCCTTTTTCCTGCGGTTTCAAAGGCTTCACGAGCTTACGCCGTCGCGACCTAGGTATTCGATAAGGATACCAGGGGCCGCAGGTAAGGGTAGAGTTTTTGGCATAATATGCCAAGTCAAATCCTGGGTACTGATATTTTCCCTGAAGCGGTTCATGGTCCCGTGAAGCAGGTAAACCGTGTCATTATTTCGCCTTGCGCCGAGGATAACCTATAATCTCGATATACCCTTCTATGTCGTCCTATCGGATCGGGTTCCGACCATGAGAAGAGAAGAAATAAGGGAACTGCTGGAAAAGGTCAAACGGGGAGAGATCGAGATCGAGAAGGCCGAGGACATCCTCGCGCGGCTTCCCTACGCCGAACTCGGTTTCGCCAAGATCGACCATCACCGCGAGATACGGAAGGGCTTCACCGAGGTCGTGTTCTGCCAGGGAAAACAGGTAGAGGAGATAAGGGCCATCCTCTCGGAAATGCTGGCCCACGGCGGGGGAAACCTGCTCCTCACCCGGGCAGGCCCAGAGGTGTACAGGGCAGTATCCGACATCTGCCCCGAAGCCGAATACCGTGAAAGGGCAAGGGCTATCCTGGTATGGAGAAAGAGACCGGAACCTGAGGGAATGGTGGCGATTCTGACGGCCGGCACCGCCGACATCCCGGTGGCGGAAGAGGCATGTGCCGTTTGCGAGATCACCGGAAACGCGGTGGAACGGATATACGACGTGGGCGTGGCCGGAGTCCATCGCCTCATCGCGCACCTGCCGGTCCTGGAAAAAGCGAACGTGGCCGTGGTGGTGGCGGGCATGGAAGGAGCCCTTGCCAGCGTGGTGGGCGGACTGGTGAAGTGCCCGGTGATAGCCGTCCCCACTTCGGTAGGATACGGGGCCAACCTCGGCGGCATCGCACCCCTGCTCACCATGCTCAACTCCTGCGCCCCCGGCGTGGCGGTGGTCAACATCGACAACGGCTTCGGCGCCGGCTACGTCGCCAGCCTGATTAACCGTCTTTGAAGCGCCTGAGGCCGACCCAGCCAATCGCCTGAGGTCTCAAGCCGCCGGCCTGAGCCGCCGATGAGATGCGTAGTCATGCAACACAAC
>JBBFMI010000115.1:0-6658 GCA_037478635.1 Candidatus Geothermincolales bacterium
CAGGGAAGTGCTCCTGTGCGGCGGCACCTCCACGGGAACCTGGTAGCTGGCGCCACCCACCCGGCGGGACCTGACCTCCAGGACCGGCCTCACGTTATCGGTGGCCTTCCTCAGCACGGCCAGGGGATCGGAGCCGGTCTTCTTCTGGATGATGTCCAGGGCCCCGTAGACTATCTTCTCCGCCAGGCTCTTCTTGCCATCCTTCATGACCTTGTTTATATACTGCTGCACCAGGACGCTGTTGTACCTGGTGTCAGGGGGAATCTGCCTCCGCGGAACCGGTCCTTTTCTCGGCATAAGCTCACCTCGTTTCCATGAGAAACCTCAAATGCCCACCATCCTAATCGCCCCGTCTCAGCTCTCTTTCTTGGCGCCGTACTTGGAACGGCCCTGCTTGCGGTTGGCCACTCCCGAGGCGTCCAGGGCGCCCCGGATTATCTTGTACCTGACGCCGGGGAGGTCCTTGACCCTTCCTCCCCTCACCAGGACTATGGAGTGCTCCTGCAGGTTGTGGCCGATGCCCGGTATGTAAGCGGTGATCTCTATGCCGTTGGTCAACCTGACCCTGGCGATCTTGCGCAGGGCCGAGTTGGGCTTCTTGGGAGTCGTGGTCTTAACCTGGGTACAAACGCCACGCCTCTGCGGACAACCCTGCAGGGCGGGCGTCTTCGTCCTCTTCCTCTTCTTCTCCCTTCCCTTGCGGACCAACTGGTTTATGGTGGGCAACTGCTACCTCCTCCGCTTCGAAACTCGTGTTTACCTGCTCTTTTATCACACGCGCCAAAGCGCAAGTTTAGCATCACCCAGGTAACGTGTCAATAAACCTCGGCCGCCGAAACCCGCGCCTCGCCTGCGCACACCACGAGCCCAGGGCGCGGGTCAGCTCTCCTCCGCTGACTCCTCGCCCTCGTCGGCCGGCCCTCCCTCCTCCGACCCTCCTTCTCCGGGGGTGGAAAGCAACACTGAAAGGCTCTCGCGTTCTTGGCTCCCGGCACCGGAGGCCAGCGCCTCCACCTCCTCCAGGAGGCTGATGCCGATGTGTTTCGGCTTCACCTTGATGTTCCGGTACCGGCTCATGCCCGTTCCGGCCGGGATGAGCTTGCCGATGATCACGTTCTCCTTGAGCCCCATGAGGGGATCCACCTTGCCGGAGATGGCGGCGTCGGTGAGCACCCGGACCGTCTCCTGGAAGGAAGCCGCCGCCAGGAAGGAGTCGGTGGCCAGCGAGGCCTTGGTGATGCCCAGGAGCATCTGGCGGGCGGTGGCGGGCTGTCCTCCCTCGGCAATGACCTTCTCGTTTACCTCCTCGAAATACTTCCGGTCGACCTTGTCGCCGGGAAGCAGGTCCGTGTCGCCCGGGTCCACCACCTCCACCTTCTTCATCATCTGCCGCACGATGAGCTCGATGTGTTTATCGTGGATGTCGACGCCCTGGGACTTGTAGACCTCCTGCACCTCCCGCACCAGGTACAACTGGACGGCTTGAGGCCCCATGACCCTCAGGATGTCGTGGGGATTGATCGAACCCTCGGTGATCTGGTCTCCCGCGTTCACCTCCATGCCGTCCCGCACCCTCAACCTCGCGCGGCGGGGCACCTGGTAGCTACGCTCCTTGCCATCGGGCGCGGTGATGGTGATCTTCCGCACCCTGTCCTGCTCCTCGATGCTCACCTTGCCGGATATCTCGGCTATGATGGCCTGACCCTTGGGTCGCCGGGCCTCGAAGAGCTCCACCACCCTGGGGAGACCGTGGGTGATGTCCTCCCCGGCCACGCCACCGGTGTGGAAGGTCCGCATGGTCAGCTGGGTGCCCGGTTCCCCGATGGACTGGGCGGCTATGATCCCCACCGCCTCTCCGATCTCCACCAGCCTGCCCGTGGCCAGCATGGTGCCGTAGCAGAGACAGCAGACCCCGTACCGGGATTCGCAGGTCATAACCGAGCGGACCATGACCTCCTCCAGGCCGGCCTTCGCCATCTTCTCCACCATTTCCATGTTTATCTCCTCGCCGGCCTTGACCATGATCTCCCCCGTCTTGGGATTGACCACGTTCTCCAGGGCCACGCGGGCGGCCAGGTTGGGGTTGGGCTCTCCGTCGGGGGTAAGCACCTTGACCGGGATCCCCTTGTCGGTCCCGCAATCGTATTCCCGGACTATGACCTCCTGGGCCACGTCCACCAGCCTTCGGGTCAGGTAGCCGGAGTCGGCCGTCCTCAGGGCGGTATCGGCCAGCCCCTTCCGAGCGCCATGGGTGGAGATGAAGTACTCCAACACCGAAAGTCCTTCCCTGAAGTTGGACTTGATGGGTCGGTCTATGATCTCGCCCTTGGGGTTGGCCACCAGTCCCCTCATCCCCGCCAGCTGGCGGATCTGCTTGATGTTACCCCTGGCCCCGGAATGGGCCATCATGTAGATGGGGTTGAAGGGATCGAAGGCCTTCTCCATGGCCTCGGCGATCTTCTCGGTGGCCTCGGTCCACAGCTCCACCACCCTCTGGTGGCGCTCCTCCTCGGTGATGAGGCCACGGCGGTAGTTCTCCTCTATCCTCGCCACCTCGGTCTCGGGCTCCTCCAGGATCTTGTCCTTGTCGGGAGGCACGGTCACGTCCTTCACCGAGATGGTGAACCCGGCCTTGGTGGAGTAGAGGAAACCGAGGTCCTTCAAACGGTCCAGGATCTCCGCCGTCTTCAAGGTGTCGTACCGGTCGGCTATGTCGGTCACTATCCTCTGGAGGACGTTCTTGTTGACCTCCTCGTTGACGAAGGGATAGTCATCGGGGAAGGCGGTGTTGAAGATCAACCTCCCCACCGAGGTCTCGTAGATCTTGGCCGGCTTCCCCTTCTTGCGGATGCGAACCTTGATGGGGGCGTGCAGCTCGACCTCCTTGAACTCGTAAGCCATTATGGCCTCCTCCGGGGAGGCGAAGTACTTGCCCTCTCCCTTCTCCCCCGGCTTCACCGCGGTCAGGTAAGCGGCTCCCAGCACCATGTCCTGGGTGGGGGTGACGATAGGCCTGCCGTGAGCCGGGGAGAGGATGTTGTGGGCGGAAAGCATCAGTATGCGGGACTCCGCCTGCGCCTCGGCCGAGAGGGGAAGGTGCACCGCCATCTGGTCCCCGTCGAAGTCGGCGTTGAAGGCCGTGCAGACCAGGGGATGGATCTGGATGGCCTTTCCCTCGACCAGCACCGGCTCAAAGGCCTGGATGCCCAGGCGGTGCAGGGTGGGGGCACGGTTGAGGAGCACCGGGTGCTCCTTTATGACCTCCTCCAGCACGTCCCACACCTCGGGACGCTGCCTCTCCACCATGCGCTTGGCGCTCTTTATGTTCTGGGCGTACTCCTTGTCCACCAGCTGTTTCATCACGAACGGCTTGAAAAGCTCCAGAGCCATCTGCTTGGGCAGTCCGCACTGGTGCAACTTGAGGGTGGGGCCCACCACGATGACCGAACGGCCCGAGTAGTCCACCCTCTTGCCCAGCAGGTTCTGGCGGAACCTCCCCTGCTTCCCCTTGAGCATGTCGGAGAGGGACTTCAGGGGACGGTTTCCGGGCCCGGTGACGGCCCTGCCCCTCCGGCCGTTGTCGAACAGGGCGTCCACCGCCTCCTGCAGCATCCTCTTCTCGTTGTTGACGATGATCTCGGGAGCCCCCAGGTCCAACAACCTCTTGAGCCTGTTGTTGCGGTTGATGACCCGGCGGTACAGGTCGTTCAGGTCGGAGGTGGCGAAACGGCCGCCGTCCAGCTGTACCATGGGCCGAAGGTCCGGCGGGATCACCGGTATGCAGGTCAGGATCATGGCGGTGGGGTCGTTGTCGGTGTTCAGGAAAGAGGCCACCACCTTCAAGCGCTTGATGGCCCGCTGTTTCTTCTGGCCCTTGGAGTTCCTGATGATCTCCCGCAGCTCCGCCGCCTCGGCCTCCAGGTCCAGGTTCTCCAGCAACTCCCTAATGGCCTCGGCGCCCATGCCTCCCCGGAAGTAATCGCCGTAACGGTCCCTCATCTCCCGGAAGAGCACTTCGTCGGTGATGATCTGCTTGCGCTCCAGGACCTTGAACTCCTCGAATACCCGCCGGAGCTCCTCTATGCGTTTCTTGGTCCTGTCCTGGATGCTCTTTATCTCCTTCTCGAGCTGCTGGGGAGTGAGCTTGGGAAGGGCTTCCTCTCCCTCCTCGGGCTCTTCGCCCTCCGCGCGGCGGCGCAGCTCCTCGATGCGCTGGTTGGCGCTCTCCTCCAGCTCCGCGATGTCCTCGTTGAGCTCCTCCTCCAGCAGGGGAAGATCCCGGTGCCTCTTCTCCTCGTCCACGTGGGTGATGATGTAGGCGGCGAAGTAGAGTATCTTCTCCAGGTCCTTGGGGGTGATGTCCAGCAGGTAACCCAGGCGAGAGGGAACGCCCTTGAAGTACCATATGTGGGCCACCGGGGCGGCAAGCTCGATGTGGCCCATCCTCTCCCTTCTCACGCGGGAACGGGTGACCTCGACGCCGCACCGCTCGCAGATTATGCCCTTGAACCTTATCCTCTTGTACTTGCCGCAGTAGCACTCCCAGTCCTTGGTGGGGCCGAAGATCTTCTCGCAGAAAAGCCCGTCCTTTTCGGGTTTAAGGGTGCGGTAGTTGATGGTCTCCGGCTTTTTCACCTCGCCGTGGGACCATGACCTGATTTGGTCCGCGGTGGCCAACCCTATCTTGAGCTTGTCGAAGTTGTTGATGTCCAACAAGTCTCACTCCCTCCTCGTCCGGACTCCTTCACCTTCTGCCCGGAAAAACCTCAAGTGGTCTCTTCCATCTCCTCGTCCCCGCGAGCCTCCTCCATGGCCTCCCGGGTGGTAAGCAGGGCGGCGGAGGCGCTGCGCAGGTCTATGCCCAGGTCCTCGGCCGTGCGCAGGACCTCTTCGTCGCTCTCCCCGATCTCGATCCTCTCCCCGGTCTCGGAGAGCGGCTCGATGTTGAGGCACAGGGATTGCATCTCCTTCACCAGCACCTTGAAGGACTCGGGAATGCCGGGCTCAGGTATGTTCTCTCCCTTGACTATGGCCTCGTACACCTTGACCCGGCCCATCACGTCGTCGGACTTCACGGTGAGCATCTCCTGCAGGGTGTAGGCCGCGCCGTACGCCTCCAGCGCCCATACCTCCATCTCGCCGAACCTCTGTCCCCCGAACTGGGCCTTTCCGCCCAGGGGCTGCTGGGTGACCAGGGAATAGGGGCCGGTGGAACGGGCGTGGATCTTGTCCTCCACCAGGTGAAGAAGCTTCATCATGTATATGTAACCCACCGTCACCGGGTGGTCGAAGGGCTCGCCGGTGATCCCGTCGTAGAGTACGGTCTTTCCGTCCTCGGGAAGACCGGCCTCCCTCAGGGCCTGCACGATCTCGTCCTCCCGGGCCCCGTCGAACACCGGGCTCGCCACGTAGACGGGTCCCTCCGCCTTGTCCTTCCCCTTCTTGGGCCAGCCCTCGTGGGCAGCCCAACCCAGGTGGGTCTCCAGGATCTGTCCTATGTTCATCCGGGATGGGACCCCCAGGGGATTGAGGACTATGTCCACCGGGGTGCCGTCCTCCAGGAAGGGCATGTCCTCGATGGGCAGGATCTTGGATATGACGCCCTTGTTCCCGTGGCGACCGGCCAGCTTGTCGCCGTCGGAGATCTTGCGGATCTGGGCCACGTAGACCCTGACCATCTCGTTCACCCCCGGCGGCAACTCGTCGCCGGCCTCCCGGGAGAACACCTTCACGTCGATGACCTTGCCCGACTCCCCGTGGGGAACCTTGAGGGAGGTGTTGCGCACCTCGCGGGCCTTCTCGCCGAAGATCGCCCGGAGGAGCCTTTCCTCCGCGGTCAGTTCCGTCTCGCCCTTGGGCGTGACCTTGCCCACCAATATGTCGCCGGGACCCACCTCCGCCCCGATGCGGATTATCCCCCGCTCATCCAGGTCCTTGAGCATGTCGTCGCTGACGTTGGGGATATCCCTGGTTATCTCCTCGGGGCCCAGCTTGGTATCCCGCGCGTCGATCTCGTGCTCCTCTATGTGTATGGAGGAGAGCACGTCATCGTAGACCATCCGCTCCGAGACGATGATGGCGTCCTCGTAGTTGTAGCCCCGCCAGGGCATGAAGGCCACGAGCAGGTTCTTGCCCAAGGCCAGCTCCCCCTGGTCGGTGCAGGGACCGTCGGCTATCACCTGGCCCTCCTCCACCAGGTCGCCCTCGTCCACTATGGGTCTCTGGTTGACGCAGGTTCCCTGGTTGGAACGGCGGAACTTGGCCAGCTTGTACACGTCCTCCGTACCATCTTCCCGGGTGACGACGATGCGGGTGGAGTCCACGTAGGTCACCTTTCCCGCCGCCCTGGCGCAAACCACTTCTCCCGAGTCCTTGGCCGCCCGGTATTCCATTCCCGTGCCCACCAGGGGCGCCTCGGCCCGCAGGAGGGGGACCGCCTGCCGCTGCATGTTGGAGCCCATCAAAGCCCGGTTGGCGTCGTCGTGCTCCAGGAAGGGGATCAGGGAAGTGGACACGGATACGATCTGCCGGGGAGAGACGTCCATGAAGTCGACCTCCTCCGGCGGCACGTTGACCACCATCTCCCTCTTGCGGCAGAGCACCCGGTCGCCCATCAGGCGGCCCTTCTTGTCCACCGGGGCGTTGGCCTGGGCGATGG